>DASZSH010000085.1:0-10478 GCA_035548755.1 Devosia sp. | reverse complement strand
GGACGGCACGGGGGCGGCCAGGCAGGCGCGGGGCCTTTCGCGGCCCCGTGGGTCAGCGGCGGCATGGCCACCGGCGGATGCCGGGTCGGTCGATCGCCCGTCCAGAAATCCTGCCGCCCGCGGGACGCGCGCGTCCCTTATAAATCCTCGGGGCGCACGCGTCCCGCGGGCTCCGTCTCCGTTCGCGGAGGCGGGAGGGGAGGAGAGGAGGGGCGGTTTTGCGCCGGGGCGGCCCTTCGCCCGCGGCCGGCGGCGCGTGCCCACTTCCCCAGCCGGGCGGGCTCGGGCTAAGCTCGGGCCAGCCCGCCCAACCAACGGAGCGTCCCATGGCATCGCTGCTCACCCTGACCTACCAGCAGCCGACGAAATCGCTGGCGAGCGGGGAGGTGCTGATCCGCGAGGGCGATCCGGGCGGCGATCTCTATGTGCTCGAAAGCGGCAGGCTTGCGGTCGAGCGCGCCGGCGTGCCGCTCGCCGAGATCGCCACGCAGGGGGCGCTGGTGGGCGAAATGAGCGTGCTCCTGGGCACCGAGAACACCGCCACCGTGCGCGCCGTGGGGCCGGCCACGGTGCGGGTCGTCAAGGATGCGCTGGGCTATCTCGAGCGGCAGCCGCTGGTGGCGCTGCGCGTGGCGATGCTGCTCAGCCAGCGGCTCGACCGCACCTCGGCGCTGCTGGTCGAAATGGCGCACGAGCACAAGGATCAGCCGCGCGAGGCGGGGATCTTCGACCGGCTCATGAAGGCGCTGGTCACGCCGGCGGCGGACAAGGGCTGACGCGGCCGATGTCGAGCCTGTTGGCGCTCACCATGTCGCTGCCCGTGCGCGCGCTCGCCGCCGGCGAGGCGCTGATCCAGTCGGGCGAGGCCGGGGGCGAGATGTATGTGCTCGAAACGGGCCGCCTCAGCGTCGAGCGCGAGGGGGTCGAAATCGCCACCATCGAGGAGCCCGGCGCGCTGGTGGGGGAAATGAGCGTGCTGTTGGGCATCGATCACAGCGCCACGGTGCGGGCGATCGGGCCGGCCCGGGTGCGGGTCGTCGAAAACGCGCTGGCCTTTCTCGAGCGCACGCCGCTGGTGGCGCTGCATGTGGCCACTCTCGCCTGCGCGCGGCTCGATGCAACGAGCGCGCTTCTGGCCGAGCTCAAGAAGGAGCATGGCGGCAAGACCGAGCAGGGCATGCTCGCCCGCATCTTCGGCGCGCTCAATGCGCCGCCCAGGGGCGCGGTGGCGCGCACGCACGAATGAGGGCCGGGTCCGCTAGATCGTTATTCCGCCGTCGACATTGATGAACTGGCCGGTGATGAAGCCGGCGTCGTCGGAGGCGAGGAAGGCGCAGATGCCGGCGATCTCCTCCGGGCGGCCGAGGCGCCCGGCCGGCTGGCGGTCGATGAACACCTTCATGGCCGCCTCGCGGCTCCCCAGCTGCCGCGCGAGCTCGTCCACCCGGCCCTGCAGCGACGGCGAATCCACCGTTCCGGGGTTCACGGCGTTGCAGCGAAGGCCGTGGCGCAGATAGTCGATGGCGACCGACTTGACGAGCCCATGCACGCCTGCTTTTGCTGCGCCATAGGCGGCACGCCGGGCGAACCCCTTGATGCCGGAGGCGACCGAGACGATGGCCACGATGCTGCCACCCTTCTGCTTCATGCGGGGCACGGCAGCGCCAAACACGTGGTAGGCGCTGTCGAGCGTGACGCTCATGGTTCTGCGCCAATCGGCGGGCGTGCACTCCTCGATTGTTCCCTGATGAACGTATCCGGCGGCATGCACGAGGACATCAATGCGGGCGAAGCGCTCGAAGAAGGCGTTCACGGCGGCCTGGTCGGTGACATCGAGGCCGGTGGCGCTTGCTCCTCCGAAGGCCGTGAGCAGACCAATGTTGAGGTCTGAGGCATGAACCTCCGCGCCCTCGGCCACAAGGCGATCGGCAATGGCCCGGCCAATGCCCTGGCCCGCGGCGGTCACCACCGCGATCTTGCCGGTCAGACGCCGGCCCCAATCCTTGTCCGTCACTTGCCACGCTCCTTTTGCGCCCACCAGGTCCGGCGGAGCGGCTCGCCCGCCACAAAGCGCCCCGCCGCCGGATGCTCGGCGATCCTTAGGCACTCGTTCCACTTGGCCATCCGTTCCGAACGCGAGAACGAGCCGACTTTCAGTTGCCCCGCTCCAAGCCCGACAGCAAGATGGCTGATCGAGGTATCCTCGGTCTCGCCCGAGCGCGCCGAAACCACGCCGCGCCAGCCCGCGCTCTCAGCGGCAGAAAGGGCGGCAATCGCCTCGGTCACGGTGCCGGCCTGGTTGACCTTGATGAGCACGGCGTTGGTGGCTTTCTGCGCCACCGCCTGGCGCACCAGTTCAGCGTTGGTCACAAGAAAATCGTCGCCGATGATCTGCACCCGCCCGCCGAATCGCGCCGTGAACTCGATGAGCCCATCGGGGTCGTCTTCTGCCAGCGGGTCTTCGATCGAGGCGATGGGATACCGATCAAGCCAGCGGCCAAGAAGTTCGATCATTTCGGCGGTGCTCAGCGAGCGGTCCTCGAGCGCCAGGCGATACCGGCCTTTGCGCCCGAATTCGGAGGCGGCGATGTCGAGCGAGATGACGACACGCTCGCCCGGCTCCTCGCCGGCTTTCCGGATTGCCGCCGTCAGCGTCTCGAGCGCTTCTTCGTTGCTGTCGAACGCCGGCCACCAGCCGCCCTCGTCGGCGACGCCGGCAAGGCGACCCCGCGCCGCCATCAGCCGGCCGGCGGCCGCGTATATCTCGTGGGTGACCTCGAGGGCTTCGGCGAAGCTCGCTGCGCCTGGAACCATCACCATGAAGTCCTGGATGTCCACGCGGCGGCCGGCATGCGCGCCGCCGCCGAAAATCTGGATTTCGGGGAGGGGAATGCTCGGCCGGCGCTGATAGTGCTCGGCCACATGCTGCCAGAGGGGCAGGCCGCGCGCCGCGGCTGCTGCATGCAAGGCGGCGAGAGAAACCGCAACGGTGGCATTGCCACCCAGCATCGCTTTTTGCGGCGATGGATCGAGTGCGGCGAGAATTGCGTCGAGCCCCTGCTGATCCTCGGCGTCTCGGCCCGCCAAGGCCGGGGCGATGATGTCGTGGATGCTGCCGATCGCGCGGCTGACGCCGAGGCCGCGAAGCTTCGTGCCGCCGTCGCGAAGGTCCACCGCTTCGCGGCTGCCGCGCGATGCGCCGGCCGGCGCTATGGCCCGGCCCATCGCGCCGCCCTCGAGCTGCACTTCCGCCTCGACGGTAGGGTTGCCGCGCGAGTCCCAGACCTGCCGCGCCCGGACCGACGCAATCGAAGCGATGCTCATTCAGCCGCCAAGCCCCGGCGCAGCGACTCGACAAAGCTAGCGATCGTTGGCTGCCGCTCGAGAAACAGGCGCCGCCCCTGTTCGCGGGCAACGGCCTTGCCATCCGCCGTCAGATACTCGACTGGCGATTTGCCATCCACGCGGGCCAACATCAATGCCGGCAGCAGGGCGGTGACCCGCGCTTCGAGGGCACTTGGCGGTTCCCAGTTCACTAAGGGCGAGTAGCTCGCCCAGAGCTGACCGATGGCCCGAAGTAGCATGGTGCGCATGTGGGGCATATGGATCGACTTGAGGACGAGGTGGTTGAGGCAGAACGCCACGTCGAAGGCCGGATCGCCCATCGTTGCGCATTCGGCGTCCAGGAGCACGGGTCCCTGGGCGCGTAGAAGGATGTTCTTTGGGCTCACATCGCCGTGGACCAGTGCCGTCTGCGAAGCGTAGAGGCCAGCGGCGAGCGCTTCGATGGCTGGCGCGAGGTCAGCGTGTTTGCTCGCGGTGAAGAGCAGGTAAGGCTCGATTCTCAAGGCCCGAAAGTCGTCGCGGTTCTGGAAACGGCCGGCATAGAAACCCGGTGCTGCCGAAGCGGCGTGAATGCGGCCCAGCACGGCGCCCACCTGCCGGGCCTCGTCGCGCGGCGCCTGCTCGGCCAGCATCGCGGTCTTCCAC
Organism: Devosia sp.; assembly: GCA_035548755.1. Lineage (GTDB taxonomy): Bacteria > Pseudomonadota > Alphaproteobacteria > Rhizobiales > Devosiaceae > Devosia_A. The sequence goes on along the minus strand of DASZSH010000085.1, from coordinate 6,488 downwards.
AGGTAGATCTCGGGGCCGCTCAGATACTCCATGGCGAAGCCGTTATGCGTCGCCGACCAGCCGAAAAGTCTGGGAACCGCGTCGGGAACCACCGTGCCAGCGAATTCGAGCCAGCGGTATTCGGCGCGGTTGCGGTGCACTGGCGCGCGCCAGTCCGCTGCGACCCGGAGCTTGGGGAGCGCGAACTTGATGCACACCGAGCGATCTTCGAGCTCCACAACCGCGATGTCGGAGGCAACGCCCCCGGTTAGGGGGCGCACGCACCGCACATCGGCCGCGCGGCCAAGGCCAAGGTCCTCGACCAGGGCCCTGGCGCGCGTTTCAAGATCGGGCGCCGGGTCGCTCACTTTGGGACCACCACCAGCCGTGTCCATTGCCGCGGCCCAACGGTGGCCGTCACTGCGCCAGCCTTGACCGGCAGGTCCTCGACTGTTTCGCCCGACAGGCGCGTGCGACGGGCTTTGCCGGGAGCCACGAGGCCGGGGCGGATTGTCGCCACCTGGGCGTCGCTGCCGGGGTTGAGCAGGGTCAGCGCGATCCCGTCGCCATCACGTTCCAGCCGCGTCAGGAGCAAGGCGCCAGCGTCGATATCGAACAGCGAGCCCTTGGCCGCCTTCACCGGTCCGCGCTCGGCATAGAGATGGGCCGCGGGCGGGTTGGCGTAGGTCACCGCGGCCTGCGCGGCGGCAGCGAGGGGCCGGCGCTTGCCGGGAAGCAATGTCATCCGGAAGACGAGGCGGCCGCTCTGGTCGGCCTGGAAATTCGTGGACCAGTAGTTGTTGGTGAGCCAGGCGACTAGCGCCGGTGCCGGACGCTCGACGCGACCGTCAGGGTCGCCGAAACGGCCATAGGTAAAGCCGCCCACTTGCCAGAGAGGTACGTCCGGGCAGGCGACCGTCACTTCATTCCCGGCATCCGCAATACGCAGCCAGCGCTGCGCCGTGATGTAGTGCCGGCTCGCATAAGGCAATTGTTCGGCATCGAGCCGAACACTTGCGCCGCCCGTCTCGAAGTCGCATTCCCATCCGCCCGCGAGCGCGGTCGGAAGCGGCAGATAGATGCCGTGCGGCGTCGCGATTGGCTGCTTGTCGATGACAGTTTCGATTTCGACGGCGCTGTCGCCGGGCACGAGGCGATAGGTCACGCGTACCTTGTCGCCGTTGGTAAGCTCAAAGTTCTGGCTCAGTTCTGCGCGTCCGCGTTCAACCTTGCGGGCTTCTCCGGAGATGACGCCGGCCTTGCGATCGGCGGCCCAGTCGTGGTGCCAGGCGTTGCTCCAGTCGGGCTTTTCGACCTCCACGCGGTCGAACATCGATGTCCGCTTGCCGCCCACGATGCTTTCGAGCACCGGCACGCCGAAGCGAAAACCCGAGATGGCGCCACCGGCATACTCCACGCCATCGCGCTTGAGCGAGGTCAGCCCGCCCGCGCTGTCGAACTCCAGGGCCACGATGCCGTTGCTCAGTCTGCCCGCTTCAGCTTGCAGGCCTGCCGTATCGGCCGGTTTTGCATCGGCGGCCGGCATGGTGACATAGGAGAGAGGCGGTACCTCGATCGGCACGGTCCAGTAGGCGTAGCCTTCGGGCGAGTCGGCGAGGTGCACGTCCTGCCGCTGGATGCGATGCGACGTGGGGCCGTGCGGAACAAACTCTTCATGGCCCAGCTCCCAGTCGGGCGCCGGGGCTCCGGCAAGCGGCGGCAGGTAGGGGAGGCGCAACGAGCGCCGGACAGTCACCGGGTGCGGGTTGTAGACCAGAAGCCGGGGGTCGTCGCCGCCAGCTTCCTTCGCCAAGGCCTCGAGCCCGTCGCGGCGCAGCATGCGGGCAAGGCTTGCCCCTTCCGGAGCGGTCACCAGCTTGAGCAGTTGCTGCGTGCGCGTCTCGGGTGAGGTCGGATTCCAGATCGAACGATCGGCGCCCCAGGTGTGTTCGCAGTAGAGCGCAAGGGCGCGGCGCGACTGGTCGAGATTGGCTTCGTAGCGTGGTTCAGTTTGCCTGCGCCAAGCGTGCAGGGAAGTTGCCGTGTCGAGATCGCGCTGCCCGCGCATCGCCTGCGCCGTCTCGTGCGCCGTGCTGCCGGCGCCGAAGTTCCACCAGTCCGTCCAGTCGCCGCGCATCAACGGCAGCCGCTCTTCCGGCTCTGCCCTCATGCGGTCGAAGAAGTCCGAAATCGTGATGAACCTCAGCCGCACCTTGGGGTTCGTGGCGTTGAAGCGGCGGATGAAGTCGGGCAGTGCGGGCTGCGGCGCGCCATTGTCGTGGTAACGCACATTGGTGATCTGCATCATCAGGAAATCGTGCGGATAGCCGCGCGCCTCCCACATCGCGGCCCATTCGGGCACGCGCGCCTGCGCCTCCTGCAGGTTGGTCGGCACCCGCATGCTCATGTCGCTGGTGACGCCGTAGATGAAGCCGTTATAGGCGGTGATCGTCCGTTCGCCCGAGGGCGATTGCCAGCGGAATGCGCGTGGCCACGGCCGAAGGGCGTGACCGTAATGCTCGTTGATCGCCATCGAGATGCCGGTGATGCCGTGGTCGAGCAGCGCATCCACGATGCCCCAGGGCAGGCCGTTGACGTCTGTGTTCATGGCCGAACGCACGGGGACGCCGAGGTCGCGGAAGAATTTTACGGGGCGCAGCACATCCACGACCATCGCGTGGTCCATCAGAGGCGTCATGTGCCAGCTTAGCCCCGCCACCTCGAACTGCCCGCGCTTGATGGCGGCAAGGAAGCGGTCGCGATTGCGGTTGTCGGCGCGCTTCCACCAGTCCTCGGTGATGCCGGTCACCTCGCAGGTCCAGCGGAAGCGGGACTCGTCGTCGTAGTCCTGCGTCGCTTCGGCGATATCGAGCGCTTCATCGATGAAGCGGCGATGCAGCTCCAGCACCACCGGCTGGGGATGGGTGTAGCCGATATCGGTATGGCTGTGATGGACGAAGAGGATTTCCTTGATCATCGAGGCGTCTCAGGTGGCGGAAAGGTGAGAGAGATCGACCGCGGCATGGATGTGCAGTCCATTGCGGCCGGTGATGCGAATGCCTTCGCCATCGGGCGTGATGTCGACCACGGTGCCGAAGCCGGCAGGCGCCGCGGCCACGCCGAACAGGTAGTTGACGACGATGCGGCCATTGGGTTTGAGCTCGAACGCCGTGGCGATCCCGCGGCGGCTCAGGGGATTGTCGGCGATGGATGCGGCGTGCCCGCTGGCGAAGTAGCTGCGCACCTCTTCGATGCCGATCACGTGCCGGTGCCGGGACGACCATGGGGCGTAACTGCGTCCGCCATTGCTGAGCCAGAGCACCGTGCCCGGCAGCACGCGCGGGTCTTTGAGGGCAAACCAAACCCAGCCCTCGGGGCTGGTCGCTGCCGTCCACCCGAAGGACGCCTTGCCATCGGTCGCGATCATCCAAAGATCTTCGTGGTCTTCGGCGAAGGGATAGATCGTAAGATCGGCCGTGCCGCCGTCGGCCAACCGCGCACGGTGGAGATCGGCGATTTGTTGCGGATAGCTCAGGATCGAACGGCCGTTGGGCGGCGTTTCGGGAATACCCTCAGGCGTTCCAGCCCAAACATGCGGTCCGAAAGCCAGCTGCAACGGCGGTTCCGCACGGAGCATAGCGTGATGTGCCATGGGGATGCGCCCGCTGCCCCCCGAGACAATGTGCCGTTGATAAACCACGGCGTGTCCCGGTTTCACTTCATAGCGGCCGTCGACGCGCGCGCCCATCACGTCCCCCTCGAGCGCGAGCTCGAGCACGGTATCGGTTTGCCGAGCCAGCCGCCAGGTTCCGTTGGCCGGCAGGCCATGCGCCCGTCGCTCCGAGGGGAGCACATCGCTCGCCCCGAACGGCGCGCAGAAGAAGTCGCCGCGCAAGACCCGCAGGATCGGATCGAGATCGGGGGGCAGCTGTTCGTGTTCCCAGGGGGAGGTGTGCATCGGCTTCAGCGTGAGGCCGCCTGCGAGGGAAAACGTGACGTTGTCGAGATGCGCGCCGGTTTCGGTGACCCCGAGCGAGGCGCGATCGGCGGCGATGGTCCACACCCTCATTTGCGTACGATCCGCTTGCCGTCGAGTGCGAGGATCCCGCGATCGACGAGCTCGGCCACCTGAACGTCGAGCATGGCGTAACCGCGAAATTCGAGCTGCTTGCCGAGCGCCCTGCACACCGCGCGCCAGAGGTCGGGAAAGGTAAGGCCAGTCGCTGCCGCGATGGTTGCCGTCTCGACATCGTCGAGAAATCGGCGTGTGTCGGCAATTGCCGCGAGCGCTGCCTCTCGGTCGAGCACGGGGTGGTGCGCGGGAAAGACGCGGCGGACCACGCCGTTGCCGATAAGCGCGGCGAGTCGGTCGAGCGAGGCATTGAATCCGGATGCCGTCTGGAACCCGTGGAAGAAGGGAGCAGCAAGGGCCAGCAGCAGGTCGCCCATGAAGAGGTCGCCGCGCTCGCGATCGAGAAACGCCACCTCTTCGCTCTTGTGGCCGGGAAGCGTGATCGTTTCCAGCTCGAGATCATCGCCCAGGCGGAAGCGTGTGCCTTCACTGAGCGCGATATCGCAATGCACTTCGCCATCCATCAGTCCGAGGATCTCGCTGCGCTGCTGTGGGCTATCGGGAAGCGACGCCTCGTCCACCAGGCAGAACTCGCGATAGTGCAGATCGAGGTCCTCGATCCAGGCGAAGGCGCCGGCGGCGGCGAAACGCGCGCCCGTTGCCTCGCGCACGGCTCGATTGCAGCCGATATGATCGGCGTGTGCGTGGGTGATCAGCGCGTAGCGCAGGTTCCCCGCGTCGCGGCAGAGCCCGACAATTCCGTCGCGCATCGCTGCAATGCCGGTGTCGACGATGACCGAATACTCCGAGCCGCGCAACGCATAGACGTTGAGCGGCACGCCGGGCATCAGCGTGACGCCGGTGTGGAGAATGTGCCGGTCCTGGCTCATGCTGGCAGGTCCCCGCCCTTGGCCGGATCGGCGTAGTTGTGTTCGGGAACGATCGCGTACCAGCCGGGGCGGCCAGGATCGCGGTCGTATTGATAGCCGCCCAGCTCTTTGTAGAGCTCAGCGTATTGCCGCAGCTTGTCGCGGTCGATCTCGACGCCGAGGCCGGGGCCTTTTGGAACGGCGATCTTGCCGTCCTTGTAGCGGAACTTTCCGCCCTTGATGATGTCGTCGGTCAGGTGATGATAATGGGCGTCGGCCGCAAAGCTGAGATTCGGCAGCGCCGCGCCCAGGTGCAGCATGGTCGCGAGCTGGATTCCCAGTTCGCCGGAGGAGTGCACCGCGGCCCCGAGCTGGAACGTCTCAAGCACCTGGCCTGCCTTGTGCGCCTGCCTGAGGCCGCCCCAGAACGTCGTATCGAGCAGGATCACATCGACGGCATTGGTGCGGATGTTGGTGGCGAGCTGCTCGAAATTCACGACGACCGTGTTGGTCGCGGTGGGGATGTCGATCATGGAGCGCACTCGGCGCATGCCCTCGAGACCCCAGGTGGGGTCCTCGAAATACTCGTTGTTGAGATGCCTGATCGCCTTGGCGACGCGTACGCTCTCCTCGACGCCCCACACGCTATTGGGGTCGAGCCTGAGACCATCCCTGGGGAAGGCGGCGCCGAGTGCCTCCATCACCGCGATGTCGTGGTCGGGAGGAAACACGCCGCCTTTGAGCTTGTGCGTTCGGAAGCCGTGCCGCTTCACAAGGTCCTTGACGTGAGTGACGATCTCGTCAGGCGAAGTCTCCCCGCCGAGACCGGTCTTGCGGTCGCGGTAGCGGTAGAAGATATAGCTCGCAAACGGCACCTCTTCGCGGATCGCCCCGCCCAGCAGGTCGCAGGCCCGGATGTTCAGGAACTTTCCCGCCACGTCCATGCAAGCGAATTCGATCGCCGCGTGCAGTTGCATCCGGTTGTTGTAGAGCGAGCCGACCGGATTCATGATCTTCCAGCGCAGCTGCTCGAGCTGCAGCGGGTCATGCCCCACAAGATACGGCTTGAGGCCTTTTACTGCGAGCTCGGCGGACTCCCCGCCGCCGCCCATTTCACCCACGCCGACGAGGCCAACATCGGTCTCGACTTCCACGATGGTGCGCACGAAACGGCCCCAATGTGCGCCGTTGGAGTGGCGCAGCGGCGCCTCGAGGGGGACGGTTACCGTCGTCGCGCGGAGATCGACGATCTTCATCACCTGGCTCCGTCGGCGTCGGCGGGAGCGCCGGCAATGGGTAGCAGCAGCCCCCCGTCGCAGATCAGCGTGATGCCGGTCACGAACGAGGCGCGCGGGGAGGCGAGGAACGCAACGCACTCCGCGACCTCGCGCGGCTTGCCGATGCGCCCGAGCGGATGCATCGCCTCGATCGCGCGCTCGAGGGCTTTGGGATTCTTGTCGAGCCCGATTGCCCAACGCAGCATCGGCGTATCGACGCTGCCGGGCGCCACTGCGTTGGCCCGCACGCCGAATTCGGCGAGGTCGAGCGCAAGGCTGCGCGTCAGCCCC
>DASZSH010000084.1:0-2283 GCA_035548755.1 Devosia sp. | reverse complement strand
CATCCCCACGATGCGGCCCTCGGCGTCGTAGTCGAACACGATGCCCTCGGACACCTCCTCGCTCTCCTCGACCGGCTCGGGTGAAAAGCGGATGTAGGCCGCATTGGCCTCGGGGTCGTATTTCACGGTGGGGGTCATTGCCGGAGGAAAGGGCCGGGTCAAGCCCGGCATGACGCTCGGAAATGCCGTGCCTCACGGCCGCCCCCTCCACCACGCTCCCGCGTAGTCCCCCTTCCCCGCGGCGGTGCCGCAGGGGAGGACCGCCGACTGCGGGCGTCGTTGCCTGAGACAGGCCCTCACCCGGCGCTCACGCGCCACCCTCTCCCGCAAAGCGGGAGAGGGGAGGATTTGCTCACGCGCCACCCCCGGATCGGGTCCGGGGCACCCTCTCCCTCGCGGGGAGAGCTGGGGGCGACTGAGGAGAACGGCGGTCTACTCGTCGCCCATCTTCAGCGCTGCGATGAACGCTTCCTGCGGGATCTCGACGCTGCCGAACTGGCGCATCTTCTTCTTGCCGGCCTTCTGCTTTTCGAGCAGCTTGCGCTTGCGCGTGGCATCGCCCCCGTAGCACTTGGCCGTCACGTCCTTGCGCAGCGCGCGCACGGTTTCGCGCGCGATGATCTTGCCGCCGATCGCCGCCTGGATGGGGATGACGAACAGGTGCGGCGGAATCAGCTCCTTGAGCTTTTCGCACATCTGCCGGCCGCGCGCCTCGGCCGCCGAGCGGTGAACGAGCATGGAGAGCGCATCGACCGGCTCGCCATTGACGAGGATGGAAAGCTTGACCAGGTCGCCCGGGCGGGACTCGCCCAGCGTGTAATCGAAGCTCGCATAGCCCGCGCTCAGCGATTTGAGGCGATCGTAGAAATCGAACACCACCTCGTTGAGCGGCAGCTCGTATTCGAGCATCGCCCGGTTGCCCACATAGGTGAGGTTGCGCTGGATGCCGCGCCGATCCTGGCAGAGCTTGAGGATCGAGCCCAGATACGCATCGGGCGTGAGGATGGTGGCGCTGATCCACGGCTCGCGGATTTCGCGGATGCGCGTGACCTCGGGCATATCGGCGGGATTGTGCAGGCTGAGCGTCTCTCCGCTGGTGAGCGCGATCTCGTAGACCACCGAGGGGGCGGTGGCGATGAGATCGAGATTGAACTCGCGGGCGAGCCGCTCCTGGATGATCTCGAGATGCAGCAGCCCCAGGAAGCCGCAGCGGAAGCCGAAGCCGAGCGCGGCGGAGGTCTCCATCTCGTAGGTGAAGCTCGCATCGTTGAGACGGAGCTTGGCCATGGCATCGCGCAGCTCCTCGAAATCGGAGGCATCGACGGGAAACAGGCCGCAGAAGACCACCGGCTGCGCCGGGCGGAAGCCGGGCAGCGGGGCGGCGGCGGGGCGGCGCTCCTCGGTGATGGTGTCGCCCACATTGGTATCGGCAACCTGCTTGATGGAGGCGGTGAAAAAGCCGATCTCGCCGGGGCCGAGCCCATCGGGCGCATCGACGAGCTTGGGGGTGAACACGCCCACGCGGTCGACCTCGTAGGCGGCGCCCGAAGCCATCATGCGGATCTTCTGGCCGCGGCGGATGGCGCCATCGACCACGCGGATGAGCACCACCACGCCCAGATAGGTATCGTACCAGCTATCCACGAGCAGCGCCTTGAGCGGGGCGGCGGCATCGCCCTTTGGCGCGGGCAGCCGGTGCACGATCGCCTCCAGCACCTCATCCACCCCCTGCCCGGTCTTGGCCGAGATTTCGAGCGCGTCCGAAGCATCAAGCCCGATCACGTCCTCGATCTGCTGCTTGACGCGCGGCACGTCGGCGGCGGGCAGATCGACCTTGTTGATGACCGGCACGATCTCATGGTCGACTTCCATGGCGTGGTAGACGTTGGCGAGCGTCTGTGCCTCGACGCCCTGCGTGGCGTCGACCACCAGCAATGAGCCCTCGACGGCGGCGAGGCTGCGGTTGACCTCGTAGGCGAAGTCGACATGGCCGGGCGTGTCGATCAAATTGAGGACGTAAGTCTTGCCGTCCTTCGCCTTGTAATTGAGACGGACGGTCTGCGCTTTGATGGTGATGCCGCGCTCGCGCTCGATGTCCATCGAGTCGAGCACCTGCTCCTTCATCTCGCGCGCCTCGAGCCCGCCGGTCATCTGGATCAGCCGGTCGGCCAGCGTCGACTTGCCGTGGTCGATGTGGGCGACGATCGAGAAATTGCGGATGTTGTCGATGGCGGAGGCCGTCATGGGCCGCAGATAACACCGCTATTGCGTTGCGGCAAGGAC
>DASZSH010000083.1:0-58679 GCA_035548755.1 Devosia sp. | reverse complement strand
GGTCTCACTTCGGAACAGGCGCGCTCGGTCCTTCGCATCGAGGGCCCCAATACGCTGCCCGAGCCTGAGCGCCGCAGCGGGCTGCGCATCGCGGTCGAGGTGCTGCGCGAGCCGATGCTGGCGCTGCTCGTCATCAGCGGCATCATCTATCTGGTCCTGGGCGAATTGGGCGACGCCCTCATTCTCGTCGTCTTCGCCCTGTTTTCGGTCGTCGTCACCGTCGTACAGGAAATCCGCACCGAGCGCGTCCTGCAGTCTCTGCGCGATCTGACCAGTCCGGTGGCCCTGGTGATCCGCGATGGCGTCGCCATGCGGATTCCCGGCCGCGAGGTCGTGCGCGGCGACGCCATCGTTCTGCGCGAAGGCGACCGGGTTCCGGCCGACGCGCTCGTCCTGCAGGGCGCCGAACTCGAGGCGGACGAGTCGCTGCTGACCGGAGAATCGGTGCCCGTGCGCAAGCGCACGGCAAGCCCGGCGGGCGAAGCCAGCGTCGATCCGGGCGGCGATGACACGCCCTGGGTCTATTCCGGCACTCTGATCGTGCGCGGCTCCGGCCTTGGGGAAGTGGTGGCCACCGGCTCGGCCAGCCAGATCGGCCGGATCGGCCGGTCGCTCGCCGACGTGCATGCCGCCCCGCCCCGGCTGCAGTCGGAAACGCGGCGGCTGACGCTCGCCTTCGGCCTGCTCGGGGGCGGCGTCAGCGTGCTTGCAACGCTGCTCTACGGGTGGCTGCGGGGCAACTGGCTGACCGCCGTCCTCGCCGGCATCGCCCTGGGCATGTCCATGCTGCCCGAGGAATTTCCCGTCGTGCTTACGGTCTTCCTGGCGATGGGCGCCTGGCGCATTTCCCGCGCGCGCGTTCTCACGCGCCGGGCTTCCGCCATCGAAGCGCTTGGTTCGGCAACAGTGCTGTGCACCGACAAGACGGGCACGCTCACCGAGAACCGGATGGTGATCGCCGAGATGCGGCTGCCCTCCGGCGACACCTGGACGTCCTCGGCCGGGGGCGGTCCGGGGGCCCCCTGGCGTCCACTGCTGCAGACCGGCGTTCTTGCCTCCGCCAGGGATCCCTTCGACCCCATGGAACGCGCGATCCACGCGCTTGCAGGCGCCTTGCAGGGCGCCGTCGACGCCGACTGGAAGATCGTGCGCACCTACGGGCTGAGCGCAGAGCTGCTCGCCGTGGTGCAGGCCTGGCAAGTGCCCGGCCGGTCCGAAGCGGCCATCGCGGCCAAGGGGGCGCCCGAGGCGATCGCCGTTCTATGCGGCCTCGAGGGCGAAGCGCTCGATCGGCTCCACGCGATGGTGGACGACATGGCCGAACGCGGGCTGCGCGTTCTGGGATTTGCCTCCGCCGGGCACGCCTTGCCCGACTGGCCCTCGACGCCGCGCGGCTTCCGTTTCTCTTTCCTCGGTCTTGTCGGATTCAGCGATCCCTTGCGCGCCGGCGTGCCCGACGCGGTCGCGCAGTGTCGCGCCGCCGGCATCAGGGTCGTCATGATCACGGGCGATCATCCGCGGACCGCGCGCGCGATCGCCGCCGCTGCCGGCCTCGACCACCGGAACGTCCTCACCGGCCGCGATCTCGACGCGATGGACGACACGGCTATGGCCGGCGCGATTGCCTCGACCAGCGTTTTTGCCCGCATTCGGCCCGAGCAGAAGCTGCGCATCGTGGATGCTTTGAAACGCAGCGGCGAGGTCGTCGCCATGACCGGCGACGGCGTCAACGACGCTCCCTCGCTCAAGGCGGCCGACATCGGCGTCGCCATGGGGAGCCGCGGCACCGATGTGGCGCGCGAAGCGAGCGCTATCGTTCTGCTCGACGACGACTTCACCTCAATTGTAAGCGCCATCCGGCTCGGCCGGCGCATCTATGACAATCTTCGCAAGGCGATGGGTTTCATTCTCGCCGTTCACGTCCCCATCGCCGGGCTCGGGCTGCTGCCGCTGCTGACCGGCCTGCCGATCCTGTTCTGGCCGGTTCATATCGCCTTCCTCGAAATGATCATCGATCCGGTCTGTTCGCTCGTCTTCGAGGCGGAGCGGGAAGAGGCCGACATCATGCGGCGTCCGCCGCGCCGCCCGGACGAACCGCTGCTGCCCTGGCGCGTCATTCTCGTCGGCGCCGTTCAGGGTCTTGTCGTTCTGCTCGTTACCGCGACGATCTTTCTGGTGGCGCTCGCCGGCGGCGCCGCGGAGACCCAGGCGCGGGCCTTGACCGTGCTCGCCCTCGTGGGCTCGATCCTCGCGCTCATCGTCGTCAACCGCACCTTCGCCACGTCGCTGATCGCCGCGCTGGTCAAGCCCAATCGCGCGCTGCTGGTGGTGGTCGCGCTGGTTGCGGTCGTGCTCGCCATAGCCTTCGCCCTGCCGCCCGCCACCCGGCTCTTCGGCTTTGCCCGCATCGGTGGGGGCGGGTTCGCGCTTGCCGGGGCGGCGGTTCTGGCGACGCTGGGACTTGGGGAATTGAGCAAACTCGTCAGCATGCGCTTGATCGGATCGCGCCCCGTCGAGGAGCGCGGGGCCGCTCCGGGTGGATCCGGGCCGCCGGCGATCTAGGCACGGTCAGGCCAGTCCTGGAAAGAAGTCCGTGCGAATCTGCCAGGGATGCACGCCCATGCCGCGCAGAACCTGGCGCAGCGACGTCACCATCGGCATCGGTCCCGAAAGGTAGAATGTGCGCGCCGCAAAGTCCGGCACCGTCTCGCGCACCATCGCTTCGTCGATGAAACCGGCGCGCATGTCGTCGGGAGCTCCCGTCGGATCGAGAACCGCGATGTGCGTGCGAATGCCAAGCTCCGTCTCGGCTTCGGCGAGCAAATCGGCATAGGCGACTTCGCGCGCGCTGCCCGAGCCGTAGAGCACCACGATGTCCCGCCGCTCGTTCCGGTCGAGCAGCTCTCGAAGCATGCTGCGGAACGGCGTGATGCCGATGCCGCCTGCAATGAAGCAGAGCTTGCGCTTGCGATTTCGGGGCAGGGTGAAGCTGCCGGCGAGCTGCGAGGCCACGATGCGCTGGCCTGGCCTCAGATCCGCCAGGGCGCGCTTGAACGCGCTGCCGTTCGCGGCAAATTTCACGCCAAGCCGTACCTCGTCTTCCGTAGGCGCCGAAGCGATGGTGAAGTACCGCCGATTGCCCCGGCCGTCTGGACGATCGACGGGCAGGGTCCACTCCAGATATTGGCCCGCCGCAAAAGCGAGGGGGCGGTCGGGCTGGAAAACGAAATCGTAGGCTCCCTGCGCCGCCTGCTCGATGCGGCGCAGCGTCAGGACGACGCGCCCCTCGGGCGACACGAGCAGCGTGAAGAGGTTGCCGACCAGCAGGGCCACTTCCGGCGTGAAGTAGTATCCGGCAATCGCCGTGTTCGGCGAGGCGAGGGCGCCAACGAGCGCCGCATAAACGAGCCGCCACATCTTGTGCTGCGGAGCCGTCAGCGGCTCGGTGAGCATCACGAAGCCGAAGAACAGGAACGGGGAATCCATGAGCGCCAGCTTCACCGAACCGAGAGCATCGGCGGCGTCTCCGGTGAGGATCGTCACGGCGAGATTCGCTGCGGCAAACGCCAGGAACAGGTCGAAGCGGCGCAGCTTGCGCAGGATCAGCAGCCCGCCCACCACCACGATCGGCAGCAGCCAGGGCTGTGCCGAGACCCACCAGGTCCCAGGCTCGTTGAGCGCCAGGGCAGGCAGCGCAACCCCGAGCGCGGCAGGATTGAAGATGTGCCGGCGGCGCGCCGAGAGCAGGAACTTGGACGCCATTGCCCAGACCGATGCGGCGACGACCGCCCCCACTGCGGCAAGATCGGTCGCCGCGGGAGGCTGCATGATCAGTACGATGATCATGCCGGTGATATAGACGCTCTCCACGTTCGGAATCGCGCCGAAGATCCGGGCGAACAGCTGGTTGGCGAGGTAGCCGCTCGCCAGCACGAGCACCAGCGACAGCAGGAGGGAGACCGGGTCGATGGCAATGGCTTTCACGGCGCCAAGGGCCAGCGCCGCGCCAAGCAGGACCGCCAGGTACCAGAACACCAGGCGGTACATGGTGATCCGGTCGAGGAACCGTTCGACGAGCGCGATCATTGTGCGATCATTCCGGAAAAGCCCGAGGTCATGGTGGCCACCCCCCTCTGATCGATGGCATAGCCTTCCAGTCCATGCGTTCGCTCGATGAAGGCGATGCCGTCTCGACCCATTGCGAACGCGGCCGTGGCGAACCGGTCGGCCTCATAGATGTCGTGCCCGACGACCGTGAGGCTGGCGAGCGTGTCGCCGACTGCCTGCCGGGTCCGCGGGTCGTAGATGTGGGCGCCTCGAACGTAGAGGCCCGACGTGGCCACGCCGCAGTCGCCGGGAGAGAGCACCTTGACGATTTCCGCCGTGTTGAACGGATTGCGGATTCCGATGCGCCACGGCGTGCCGCTCTCGCTGTGTCCGCGGCACTGAATGTCGCCGCCCGCCTCGATCAGGTAGTTGCGCTCACCGCGCCGGTCGAGCAGGCGCGCGGCGTCGCGAATGGCCCACCCTTTGACGAGCCCTGACGGATCGATTGCGCCATCGGGCCGCCGGATGTCGAAGTAGCCGTCCGTCTCGCATCGGGTGAGCTCGCAGAGGGCCAGCACCTCCCATAGCTGCGGGCTCATCGTGCCCTCGCCGATCTCGCCGCGATTCATCGCCGATACTTCGCTGTCGGTCTTGTAGGGGCTGAAACGCTGATCGACTGCCTCGAAATGCGCGAACACGGCCTCGAGCGGGTCCGCGCTCGCGGCGTGAACCACAGCGACCGTTACCGGCATTCCCATGATCAGCCGCGTCTCACGCATTGCTGCTTCCGGCTTTCCGCAGGGCGTTGCTCAACGATCGGATGTATGCCTCGCTGGTCAGCGTGGCGCCGCTGACGATGTCGACATTCGCGCTCTGTGCCTGGATCACTTCCTCGGTGAGCATCGGAAGCGCCTGGCTGTTGATGTAGCGCGACGTGCGCCGGTCGCTCGGATAGTCCAGCACCTTGATGTTGTGGATCTGTCCGGAGGCGACGGTCACCTGTATCTGCACGCGGCCGTAATAGGCGTTTTCGTCGGTCCCCGTGTACACCCCGTCGCTGTAGGGCGAGGTGCCCGCTCCCGCAGTCGCCTGGGCTGTCTGGACGGAGGGGGCGTCCGCTGGCCGGGGCCGCGGGAGCGGTGGAATTTCGGGTTGTTTCGCCGTCGTGGCGGGCGTGGGAGGCGTGGCGGCCGCTACCGTCGTCTGCGGAGCGCTTTGGGGTAGCCTCGCCGGCGCCAGAAGTTCGGGCCGGGGCTCCGTCGAAGCGGCAACGGCCGACGATGTCGCCGCTGGCGTCTTGGCCGCGTCCTGCGCCGGCGAGCCCGGCATGGCGGGAGCCGGCGACTTGACGGCGGGATCGAGCTCCGCCTCTTCCGGCCGCGCCCCGGGCGCGGGCAGATGGTCGAAAACATGGTTGGCCGCCGCGACATAGGCCCCGGACGCGGCGAGGAAGGCGATGGAGAAGAGTGTCTTCTTCATGGGTCTGGCTGTGCTCGTTGAAGATGCGCCAGAAGGGCGCTGGCAATCTGACGCCAGCCTGACAGCGCAGGCCCAAAGACATGAAACCTCGTTCATCTTCGTAAGCCTCCCGTAAGCAACCGGGCGTAGAGCGGGCTGTTCCGGGCCGGTCGGGGGCTCTATATGGCGTTCTTATGCGGGTTCTTCTTGTCGAGGACGACAGGCTGCTCGGCGGCGCCGTGCGCGATCATCTGGGGCGGCTCGGCCACGCGGTCGACTGGATGACGGACCTCACCGCCGCCGGCCACGCCCGCGCCACCGTCGCTTATGACGCGGTTCTTCTCGATCTGAACCTGCCCGATGGCCATGGCCTCGATTTCCTCAGGTCCCTGCGCGGTGCCGCCGATGCGACGCCGGTCATCATTCTGACCGCGATGGATCAGCTGACCATGCGGATCGAGGGCCTCAACGCCGGGGCGGACGACTACCTGGTGAAACCGTTCGACCTCGATGAACTGACCGCGCGGCTTGGCGCGGTGCTGCGTCGATATGAGGGGCGGGCCAGTCCGCTGGTCGAAGTTGGCCCTCTTGTTATCGATCACGGCCGGCGCACGGCGCGCATCCACGGCCGGCAGCTCGAGCTCACGGCGCGGGAGTGGGCCGTGCTCGATCGGCTGGCCCAGCGTCCGGGCGTGCTCGTCTCCAAGGCCCAGCTCGAAGACGCCATTTTCGAGTTCGGGGCCGAAGTCGAAAGCAATGCCGTCGAAGTCTATGTGAGCCGCCTGCGCAAGAAGCTCGGCGCCGATCTGATCCATACCTCCCGCGGCCTCGGCTACCGGCTGGGCGCGGACTGATGCCGGCTCCCAGCCTCACCCGCCGCCTCATCTGGACGCTCACGGTTGCGGCCGTCGCGCTATGGGCCGTTGCCGCCCTGCTGGCCGGCAACGTCATGCGCAGCCGTCTCGATCAGGCCTTCGACGGCGGCCTCAAGGAGACCGCCGAGCGGGTCCTCGCCCTTGCTGTCGACGATCTGCGCGACGATGGCGACGAGCAGGGCTTCAGGCACGAGATGCATGAAGTGCCGCAATCGCGCGACGATGGCAACGAATATATCGTCTACCAGGTGCGCTTGGCGGATGGGTCCATCACGCTGCGTTCGCATGATGCGCCGGATCAGCCTTTCGACGTGCCGCTCACCGAGGGCTTCGCCAATTCCGGACCCTGGCGCGTATACACGATCGGCCTGGCGAGCGGCGAGCTCTTCATCCAGGCCGCCGAAGCGCTGCAGCACCGGTCCGATACGCTTTGGAGCGGGATTCTATCGATACTCCTGCCGGTGGGCATCCTGATCCCGCTCTCGGCCCTGGGCATCTTCCTCGCCGTGCGATCGGGGCTGCGCCCGGTCCGCCAGTTCAGCGACCAGATCGGGGCGCGCCATGCCAGCAACCTCGCTCCGATCGGAGACACCGGACTGCCGCGCGAGCTGCTGCCCATCGCGCATGCGGTGGATGGCCTCATCGGGCGCATCGCGGCCGCGATCGAGGCAGAGCGGGCCTTTGCCGCCAACAGCGCGCATGAGCTGCGCACGCCGGTCGCCGGCAGCCTCGCCCAGACCCAGCTGCTGGTGTCCGAACTGGCCGACCAGCCCCAGCGCGATCGCGCCCGCCAGATCGAGGAGTCGCTGCTGCGCCTGCGCGCCATCACCGACAAGCTGCTGCAGCTGTCGCGGGCCGAAGCGGGCGTCGCGGCGAGCGGCAAGCCGGTCGACCTTGTGCCCGCCCTGCGGGTCCTGATCGAGGATGTCCGTCGCGGCGCCAGGGACCGGGACGTCAGCCTCGTGATCCCCGAAGGCCTGGCCCTGATGGCGGCGATCGACCTCGACATCTTCGGCATCATGATGCGCAACCTGCTCGAGAACGCGCTCCTGCACGGCGAGCCGCCTATCCTCGTGCGCGCCGCTCCCGGCTGCATCGCGGTCTCCAACGGCGGTCCCGTGGTTCCGCCCGCCACGCTGGCCCGCCTCAAGACCCGCTTTGCCCGCGGCAAAACCATCGCGCCCGGATCGGGCCTGGGGCTTGCGATCGCCGACGCGATCGCCGCCCAGGCCGGCTGGGCCCTCGAGCTTGCTTCGCCCCGGCCCGGGCACGCCGACGGCTTCCAGGCGACCGTCCGCTTCGCCGCCGCCGCCCCTCCCGTCCGACCGTAACCAGCCGCCGCCCCGTCCGTCCGTCCATTCGATCAGGATCGCTCACATTTGTGATTGACTCTGATCGAGGCCGGTGAAAATCTGCGTAAATTCAGCGGGTTC
The DNA here is from genome assembly GCA_035548755.1 of Devosia sp. GTDB lineage: Bacteria > Pseudomonadota > Alphaproteobacteria > Rhizobiales > Devosiaceae > Devosia_A. The sequence goes on along the minus strand of DASZSH010000083.1, from coordinate 50,866 downwards.
GGAGGGACGGCGCGGCATGGCACAGGCGGGGGGCGTCAAGGTCGAGCGGCTCGATGCCATCCGCAGCCACCTCTATGCCCATGGCTTCTCCACCATCCAGGCCTTGGCCGATTCGGTGGGCGCCTCGCTCGCCACCATCCGCCGCGATCTGCAGGTCCTCGAGCGCGAGGGCGCCATCGATCGCCTTCACGGCGGCGCCCGCATCGCCGAGGGCTCCTCGGTCGAAGTCGCGTTCCAGGAGCGGGCGAAACGCAACCTTGCGGCCAAGCGCGCCATCGCGGCCGCCGCTTACGATCTGCTCATGCCGCACGCCACAGTGTTCCTCGATGCCGGCACCACCGTGCTCCAGCTTGCGCGGCTGATCCGGATCAACCCGCTGCCGCTGCGCATCTTCACCAACGGCCTGTCGATGGCGCAGGAGTTCCTCAACGTCCCCAGCCTCGAGGTCTCCCTGCTGGGCGGCCAGCTGCGCTCGGAGAATGCATCGCTCGTGGGTCCTGAGGCCGAGGCGATGCTCGACTCGCTCTGGTTCGACCAGCTCTTTCTGGGCGGCAGCGCCATCGGCCTGGATGGCGCGCTCTACAGCGTCGACAGCGCCGAGGCGAGCCTCAACCGCCATATGCTGGCGCGCGCCAGCCAGCGCGTGCTGCTCGCCGATGCCAGCAAGTTCGGCACTATGGCGACGTTCCGCGTCGCCCCGCTTTCGGGCATACGCGTCCTCACCGATGCCAGCCTGCCCTCCGAATGGCGCGCCCGCCTGGCCGACGCGGGGGTCGACGCCACCGTCGTCGAAACCGGAGCCGCCCGATGAGCGGCGCCATCCTGGGGATCGACGGCGGCGGCAGCAAGACCGCCGTGGCGCTTGCCGATCGCACCGGCCGCGTGCTCGAAACCGCCAGGGCGCAGGGCATCAACCCGCTCGACAATGTCCACTGGAAGCGCGACCTCGCCGCTGTGCTCGCCCCCTTCGCGCGCTCGGGCGCCGATGGGGTCGCGGCGGCCCTGCCGGCCTATGGCGAGATGCCGGGCCTGTCGGCCGAGCAGGAGGCCTTCGTTGCCGGCCTCTTCCCCTCCGCGCGCGTGCGCCTGCTCAACGACGTCGATGCCGCCCAGATCGGCGCCTTCGCTGGCGGTCCCGGCATGCTGCTTCTGGCCGGAACCGGCTCGATGGCCTGGGCGCGCGACAGCCGCGGCCGCTCGCATCGCATCGGCGGCTGGGGCGACGCGATCGGCGATGAGGGCAGCGCGCACTGGATCGGCCGGCGTGTGCTCGAAGCCGTCAGCAAGGCCATCGACGGCCGCGGCGAGCCGACAGCCTTGACCTCGGCGCTCGGGCACATGCTCGCCATCGACATGTCCGGCATGCATGGGCTCGAAGGCTGGGTCTCCCATCTCGCCGCGCCGCGCGCCGCGATCGCTGCCCTCGCGCCGGTCGCAGCCGATTGCGCTTCGAGCGGTGATGCCGTCGCGCGGCGCATCATCGATGCCGCCGCCGCTGAGCTTGCCGCGCATGTGACGGCGCTCGAGCGCCGTGAGCGTCTGCCGGCCGCGGACTGGAGCTATGCCGGCGGCGCCTTCCGCAGCCATGTACTGCGCGATGCGGTCGCGGCCCGCCTCGGCCGCCCTCCCGTCTCGCCGCGGCTGCCCCCGATCGGGGGCGCGCTGCTCGCGGCCGCCCAGCATCTGGGTTGGCCTCTTGCGCCCGACTTCATCGAACGGCTCGCGCACTCGCTTCGAACCGGCATCGTGCAAGACAATCTGCAACTGACAACGACATAGGGAGAAAATACAGCCATGCGTGCCTTCATCCTGTCGACTGTTGCCGTCGCGGCAATGGCCTTGGCCTCGCCCGCGCTCGCGCAGGACAAGCCGCTTGCCGGCAAGTCCATCACCGTGCTGATGCCGTCGCCCCAGGGCGCCAACATCGCCGCCGAGTTCGAAAAGGCGACCGGCATTCACGTCGACCTGCAGACCCTGAGCTGGGACGACATCCGGCCCAAGCTGGTGACCGCGCTGATCGCGGGCACCGCCCCTGCCGACGTCACCGAATTCGACTGGTCGTGGACCGGCCAGTTCTCGGCCGCCGACTGGTACGTCGATCTGAGCGGTTCCATCGACGCCGACACCAAGTCGGACATCAAGGGCGCCTCGATCTTCACCATCGACAACAAGCTACTGGGCGTGCCCTACACCAACGACTTCCGCGTCATGCTGGTGAACAAGAAGCACTTTGCCGATGCCGGCATCACCGACATGCCCAAGACCCTCGACGAGCTCGTCGCCGACGCCAAGGCGATCAAGGCCAAGGGCATTACGCAGTATCCCGTCGGCCTGCCGCTCTCGACCACCGAGGGCGCTTCGACCAGCTGGTACCTTCTGACCAAGGCCTTCGGCGGCGATCTCTTCGATAAGGACTGGAAACCCTTGTTCACCACCCCGGATTCGGCCGGCTACAAGGCGATGGCCTTCGAGAAGATGCTGCTCGACGAGGGCTTGGTGGATCCCGCATCCACCGGCCTCAAGGACAGCCAGATCAACGACAACTACTTCGCCAAGGGCCTGGTTTCGATCATGATCTCGGGCGAACCGGGACGGCTGGGGCAGTATTCCGACCCGGCCCAGTCGCCCGCCGTCGCCGGCAATGTCCAGGCCATCCTTGTGCCGACCGTCACCGGCACGACGCGCAGCTACGGCCTGCTCGAGGCGCTCGCCATTCCCAAGGTTTCCCAGAACCAGGATGCCGCGCTCGAGTTCATCAAGTGGTTCACCAGCAAGGACTGGCAGATCCAGAATTACTCCAACGGCGTTCTGCCCACGCGCACATCGGCGCTTGATGAGCTCAACAAGGCCGGCAAGCTGCAGAGCGGCGATGCATTGGTCGAAGAGTCAAAGTATGTCGAGCCCCTCTTCGCGCAGGGCACGCCCACCTGGTATCCGGAGTTCTCCAACGCCGTGAACACGGCCATCAACGCCGTCGCCAAGGGGCAGGAGACCGTCGACGAAGCCATGAAGAACATCGCCGACGCCACCCAGAAGGCGATGAACGGGTGACGGCTGTCGCCCTCGCCGCGACCGAAAGCAGACGTCGCGCCGCCGGCAACGGCGACGCGATCCTTGGCGCGTTGCTGGTTACCCCGATCGTCGTGACCATGTTCGCCCTGGTCTTCTACCCGCTGGCCCAGACCGTCTGGGACAGTCTGCATCGCATCAATCCCATGCAGCCAGGCACGCCCTGGGTGGGCGCCGGCAACTACCTCAACATGCTTGAGGATGCGTCGGCCGGGCAGTCCTGGGTCAACACCCTGGTCTATGTCGCGATCGCCGTCAGCATCGAAACCGTGGCCGGCGTCCTTGCGGCCGCGCTCATCAATCAGGTCAAGACCGGGCGGCAGTGGCTGCTGGCCGCAATCATCCTTCCCTGGGCGCTTCCGGGCGTCGTCAACGCCGTTATCTGGATGTGGATCTACCAGCCCGGCGCGGGCCTGTTGAACGGACTGCTGTCGATCGCCGGTCTGCCGTTCGAGAACCACGTCTGGTTCAACGACCGCATGTCGGCGATCGTGGCGGTCGCCGTGGTCCACATCTGGCGCATGATGCCATTGACCATCGTCATCGTGCTTGCGGCCATGCAGTCGATTCCCGATCATCTCTACGAAGCCGCCCGCATCGATGGCGCCACCCGCCCCCAGATGTTTTTCTCGATCACCCTGCCGCTCGTGCGCAGCGCCATCGCGGTCGCGGTCGCAAACTCTACCGTCGCGGCGTTCAATCTTTTCGACGAGGCCTGGGTGCTCACCGCCTCGAGCCAGGATACGCGGCCCATCCTCACCGAGATCTATCTCGAGACGTTCCAGAACCTCCATTTCTCCTACGGCATGGCGCTTTCGCTGGTCCTCACCGTCGTCTCGCTTGCGGTGTCTCTGGCTTTCGTCGTGCGCATCTATCGCAGCACCCGGCTTGAGTGATGAAACAGTCCCTCGGTTTCCGCATGGTGATCTGGGTGGGAGTGGCCCTGCTACTGCTGTGGTCGCTCGGACCGATCTACTGGACGCTTGCCAGTTCCATCACGCCCAGCAGCGACTTTTCGGCGCGGCCGATCCACTTCTTCCCGCAAAGCTTCACGTTCAATCACTTCGAGCGGCTCTTGGGGATCAATGTCGATCGCATCGGGGGCGTGCAGGTCTGGGCGCAGTTCCGCGCCGCCCTGTTCAACAGCATCGTGGCGTCTCTGGCCGCAACGGTCGTCTGCGTCGCCATCGCGGCGCTCGGCGGCTATGCCTTCACCCGTCTCAACTTCCCCGGCCGGCGAACCCTGTTCTTCCTGGTTGTCGCGACGCTGGCCATCCCCGGCTATGCCGTGCTCATCCCGCTCTATCGGATCATGATCGGCCTGCGCATGGTCGACACGTTTGTGGGGATCACGCTTATCTACGTATCGGCCTACCTGCCGCTCACCCTCTGGCTTCTGCGCAGCGTCTTCGAACAGCTGCCCGTTTCCCTCGAAGAGGCGGCCCAGATCGATGGGGCAGGGCGCCTTTACATCTTCTTTCGCATCGTGCTCCCGCTCGTCGGGCCGGGGCTGACTGCCGCGGCGATCCTGACATTCCTTGGAGCCTGGGGTCAGTATCTGGTGCCCCTTGTGTTCTCCCCCACCCAAACCAAGCCGCTGACCGTGCTCATCCCCGAATTTGCCACCAAGAACTTCATCGACTACGGACTCATCACCGCCGCCGGCTCGATTGCCATTGTCGTGCCGGCGCTGGTCGTCATCTTTCTCAACCGCTATCTCGTGACCGGGCTGCTTGCCGGTTCGGTCAAGTGATGGCGGCACCTGAACGGAGACTTGCCCATGGGCGCCACTGAGCAGACCATCTTCGAACAATTCCCGCTCTGGCGAAAAGCCATGGGGCCGCTGCCGCCCCTCGCCGCGGCGGAGATCACCGTATTTGTTGGCTGCGGCACGTCGTACAACCTCGCCCTTTCGTTGGCTGCCCTCGCCAACTCGGCGGGACGCCGTGCGATCGCCGTGCCGGGGGGCGAGTGGGCCAACCGGCCCGAAAGCTACTGGCCCGCAGGCAGTCGCGCGCATGTCGTCGCCCTCTCGCGCAGCGGCGAGACCACCGAGACTGTCGCGGCGGCCAGGGCCAGCCGCGCCGCCGGCGCCTTTGTCACCGGCATCACCATGGAAGCGGGGAGCGCGCTGGCGCACAATTGCGATCGGCCGGTGATCGCCGGCACCCACCCCGCCGAGGGCATCGTCATGACGAGCTCGGCGAGCCTTATGCTCCTTCTCGGGCTGCTGCTGCTCGGCTACGCGGTTCCCCCCACGCTGCCCGATACGGCCGAAGCTCTTCTCGATCAGCTCGACCAACGCCTGCCCGCCCTGATCGCGGGCCGCTCGCACTTCGTCTATCTCGGCGGCGGCCACCTCTACGGCATCGGGCTTGAGGGGGCGCTCAAGCTCATGGAAATGAGCCAGACCTTCACGCAGGGGTTCCATCCGCTCGAATATCGCCATGGCCCGGTGAGCCTCATCGACGAGCACTCGGTCGCGGTCGTCCTCTACAGCGCCGATCAGCTTCAGGCCGAGACGAAACTTGCCCGCGAACTTCAGGACAAGGGCGCTCTTGTGATCGGCTTCGGTGGTCCGGGCGATGCCGCCTTCAGCCTCGACTGCGATCCGGCCCTTATGGGATTGGCGGTCCTCCCCGCTCTCCAGATCCTGGGTGAGCGCGCGGCCCAGTCGCGCAATATCGACACCATGGCCCCACGCCACCTCACCAAAGTCGTGATGCTCGCATGAGCCTTGACGACAACCGTCGCGCGGTGCTGGCGCGGCTGGCCGGCGCTGAGGCGGCCATGCGCCTGCGCGGCATCGTCTCGGTCTGTTCCGCCCACCCGCTGGTCATCGAGGCGGCGCTGCGCCGCGCTCTGCGCGAAGGGGTTCCCGCGCTCATTGAGGCGACGTGCAACCAGGTGAACCAGGAAGGTGGCTATACGGGAATGACCCCGGCAGCCTTCCGGGCCTTCGTTGAGTCCATCGCCCAGAATGCCGGGTTCCCCCTCGACCGGTTGATACTCGGAGGCGACCATCTGGGGCCGAACCCCTGGCGGTCCTTGCCGGCCGAGGAGGCGATGCGGCGCGCCGAGGCGATGGTGGCAGCCTATGTCGCGGCCGGGTTCGTCAAGATCCACCTCGATTGCTCGATGGGCTGTGCCGGCGAACCGGCGGCGCTTGACGACCAGGCTACAGCGGCGCGCGCCGCGCGCCTGGCCGTTGTGGCAGAGCGGCAGGCTGAGGAAAGTGGTTCCATGCCGGCCTACATCATCGGCACCGAAGTTCCTCCTCCCGGAGGCGCCACCCATGAGCTCGGCGAGCTCGCGGTGACTTCGCCGGGCGCTGTGAAGGAGACGCTCGCGGTGCATCGCGCTGCCTTTGCAGCCGCCGGAGTCGGGCCCGCGCTCGATCGCGTCGTGGGCATTGTCGTGCAGCCGGGTGTCGAGTTCGGCAATGCCAATGTCGTCCTCTATCAGCCGGCAAAGGCGAGGGCGCTGAGCTCGGGTCTCGCTCTCATGCCCGGGCTCGTCTACGAGGCCCATTCGACCGACTATCAGCCGGCTGCTGCGCTGCGCGCGCTGGTGGATGATGGTTTTGCCATCCTCAAGGTCGGGCCGGGCCTGACCTTCGCCTTGCGCGAGGCGCTCTACGCTCTCGATGCCATCGCTGCAGAAATCGACGGCGGGGGCGCGTCGCTGCAACCGGCCATGGAAGCCTTGATGCTGGCCCAGCCGAAACACTGGGCCTCGCACTATTCCGGCACGGCCCCGCAGCAAAGACTGCAACGCCATTTCAGCTACAGCGACCGCATCCGCTACTACTGGCCCGAGGCGCCCGCCCGCGCCGCCGTCGCCGAGCTCATGACGCGACTTCAGGGCCGCGCCATCCCCGAAACGCTGGTCAGCCAGCATCTGGCGCGCCTCTATCCGGCGGTTGTTTCCGGGGCGCTGGAGGCGACGCCGGACAGGCTTTGCCTTGCGGCGATCGATGCGGCTCTTGATCCCTACTACGGGGCCGTGCTCCCGCCGCCGGTTTCCCCCTAGCTCGCCCGGCGCGGGCGGCGCGTTATCCTCGCACCACCGCCAGGTTGAACTCCGGCCCGCCAAGCCTGTCCTCGAGCGCGACCCACAGCGGGATCAGTTGCTCCATGGCGCGGCATGCGCTCAGATCGCCCAGGTCGATGATGTCGGTCCAGCCGAAGGCCCGCAGCAGTTCGGTCACCTCGCGCTTGGCCTCGGCGTCGTTGGAGGCGATGAACACCGAGTGCGGCTTGCCCAGATGGCCGGGGTCGACCATCAGGTGCGCGCTCACGCTGTTGAGCGTCTTCACCACGCGCGCCTCCGGATGCGCCTTCTGGATGGCCTGGCCCAGGGGCTCCAGGATGGGCTGGTCGGCCGCATGCTCGTAGTTGCCGATGTCGATGAAGATCTTTCCGCCGATCGCGCAATCGGCCAGCACCTTGAGGGCGTCCTCGCCCGGCAGCGCGTTCACCACCCATTCGCCATGGGCGGCCGCCTCCTGAGCGGTCCCCAGCCGGATGTCCTTGAACTGGGCGGCCTTGCCGCCGGGGTCGCGCGAGCTGGCCATCACGTCGTGGCCCAGAGAGGCCAGCTTGCGGGCGATTCCGCCGCCCACCATGCCTGAGCCCAGCACGCCGATCCGCATCGTCTCCTCCACCTCCGCCCCGGTCTTGGCGAGGCGCCCACCTTAGCCGCATGCTAGTGAAGCGCAACGTTCAGCAGGCAGGATCGAATGCCGGGCACCATTCTCACCATCGGCGAAATCCTCGTCGAGATCATGGCCACGACTCCGGGGCAGGGGTTCCGCGAGCCGCTCGACCTGGTCGGGCCGTTCCCCTCGGGCGCCCCGGCGATCTTCATCGATCAGGCCGCGCGCCTCGGCCATCCGGCCGCGATCATTGGCTGCGTCGGCAACGACGACTTCGGCCGCCTCAATCTCGATCGCCTGCGGCGCGATGGCGTCGACGTCGGCGCGGTCCGGATCGATCCCGATGCAGTCACCGGCAGCGCCTTTGTGCGCTATCGCCCCGACGGCGGCCGCGACTTCGTCTTCAACATCCGCCACAGCGCCGCCGCCGAGATCCGGCTGACCGACCAGGCCCGCGCCGCGATTGAAGCCGCTTCCCACCTGCATGTCGTCGGTTCCTCGCTCTTTTCGCCCGCCCTCGTCGAGACCATCCTGTTGGCGGCGGAGCGCGTGAAGGCGCGCGGCGGCACGGTGTCGTTCGACCCCAACATGCGCCGGGAAATCCTCACGCCCGCCGGCGGCGATGCCCTCTCGCGCATCCTGGCCCTGACCGATCTCTTCCTGCCCAGCGGCGACGAGCTGCTGCTCTTTGCCGGCGCCGCAGACCCCGACGCGGCGATCCGCGACCTGCTCGGCCGCGGCCTCGCCGCCATCGTGCACAAGCAGGGCGCGCGCGGCGCCCGCTACATCGCGCCACACGCCGACATCGTCCTTCCGGCATTCCCCGCGGCGGAAGTCGACCCCACCGGCGCCGGCGACATCTTCGGGGCGACCTTCGTGGTCGGCTGGCTGGCCGGGCTCGACCCAGCGACGGCGCTGCGGCGCGCCAACGCCGCCGGCGCCCTCGCCGTGCGCTCACGCGGCCCCATGGAGGGCGCCTCCTCCCCCGCCGCCATCGATGCCGTCCTCGCGGCCGGGCCGCCGCCGGCCGCCTAGAGGCCCGCCTTGAGATACTCGCCCATGCGGATGAGGCCCTGCATGTAGCCGATCGCATGAGCCCGCCCGCGATGGTTCCACTCGCTGTCCCCGTCCATCTTGGGCACGTGGTCGTCGAGCAGGAAGCCCTCAAACCCGTTCCGGGCGAGCAGCACCATCACCTCGGCCGGATCGTAGTTGCCGTCCCCAATGAAGCACTCGGTGAAGTTCGGCACCGTGCCTTTTACGTCGCGGAAGTGGATATAGGCGATGGCGCCCTTGGGCCCGAAATACTCGATCATCTCCTTCACGTTCGCCTTGCCCCCCGTCATCTCCGAGCAGCAGCCCAGGCACAGATCGAGCGCCCACGCTTTGCTGCCGCCGGCGAGCTCATAGGCATGCTTGAAGCCCCACGGCCGCCAGAACAGCCGCGCCACCCCGCCCAGCATCGGCACCGGCGGATCGTCCGGATGCAGCGCCAGCCTTATGCCTTCTTCCTCGGCCACCGGCAGCACCGCCTTGATGAAGTACTCGTAGTTCGCCCACATCTGCTCTTCGCTGATCACCGGGCCGTCCTTGCCGAACAGCGGCATCGACGAAGACCGGCCCAGCGTCGTCGGCATGAACGAGCGCAGCGTCTCGAGATTGCCCTCATTGGCCTCCACCACCGCCATGTCGAACTGCCGCGCCTGCGCGCCCCCGCGCGTCGTGCCGCGATTGGTGGTCCACACCGAATTGGGCATGAAGTGATAGCCCAGCACCGGCACGCCGGCGCGCGCCACGGCCCGGATCGTGTGCCGGTAGTTCTCGATCTGCTCGTCGCGTCCCTCAAGGCCCATCATCGCCTTGTGGTAGAAATGCGTCGGCACGTTCTCGATCGCTTCGAATTTGAGCCCGTAGCTCTCGGTCTTTTCCACCAGCGCGCGCACGTCCTTTTCTTCCCAGCGCGCCTCGCCCGGCAGCGATGGGTTGTTCATCTGCAGCCCCGTCGCGCCGATCTGCTGGGCAAAGCGCAGGCGCTCATCGGTGAGGTCGTGGAACTGGCCCACGGCAACGCGGATTTTCATGATTGTCCTATCCCTTGACTGAACCGGCCGTCATCCCCTGCACCATGAAGCGCTGGGCGATGAAGTAGAGGATCATCAGCGGCACCGACGAGATCACCGCGCCCGCCATCAGCGGGCCCCACGGCAGCACGTCGGAGGTGATGAGATAGTTGAGCGCCAGCGGCGCCGTGCGCTGGCTTTCCGAGGTGATCAGCACGAGCGCCAGCAGAAGCTCGTTCCACGCCCCCGTGAAGGTGAAGATCGCCACCGCGGCGAGCCCCGGCGCCGAAAGCGGCAGCACTATGCGCAGCAGCGCGCCCAGCCGCGTGAGCCCGTCCACCATGCCCTGCTCCTCGAGCTCGCGCGGCACCGAGCGGAAATAGCCCTGCAGCAGCCAGGTGGCGAGCGGCAGCGAAAACGTCAGATACACCAGGATCAGCCCATAGAGCGAATTGCCCAGCCTCAGCTGCGCCATCACGATCGAGAGCGGAATGAACAGCAGCGATGTCGGCGTGAGATAGGCGAACAGGATCACCCGCCCGATCAGCCCGCGGAAGCGGTAGCGGAAGCGCACCATCGAGTAGGCGGCGAATGAGGAGATGAGCACCGAGATGATGGTCACCGTCGTCGCCACGATGAAGCTGTTCCTGATCGCCGTCAGGAAGTCCTTCTCGAACAGCAGCGAGACGTAGTTGTTGAGCGTGGGCGCCATCGGCGCCAGCGAGGGCTGGCGGAAAATCTCTTTGGGCAGCTTGAGCGAGGTGGCGATCATCCAGTAGATCGGAAAGGCGACGAGCAGCACCGCGATCGCCAGCGCGGCATAGCTTAGCGCCCGCCCGATCAGCACCCGCCGGTTGAGCCGCGCCGCCGGTTGGGCCGCCTCCGCCGCGCTCATGCTCACCGCCGTCACTCTTCGTCCCTCAGCATCAGCGAGGTTGCAATGAGCACCAGGATGATCAGCACGGGCAGCGTATAGACCGACACCGCGGCCGCTTCTCCCAGCCGCTGCGTCTGCATGCCGAAATAGGCCAGAACCGGAAAGACGATCGTTGCGTCCGACGGTCCGCCCTGCGTCAGCAGCCAGACATTCTCGAAACCGTTTGCTGTCCAGATCGAGCTCAGCAGCACCGTCACGATCACCACCTGGCGGATGCCGGGAACGGTCACTGTCCAGAATTGCTGCCAGCCATTCGCGCCATCCACGCGAGCCGCCTCATAGAGCTCCTTGGGCACCGCCTGCAGCGCGGCGAGGATGGACACGAACCAGAACGGGAAGCCCCGCCACACCGTGGCGACGATCACCGCCGGCATCGCCGTCGATCGCTGCCCCAGCCAGTCGATCACGCCCGAGTGGAGTCCCGTCGCCGTCAGGATCAGATTGATGCCCCCGCCGATGGGTTGGTAGAGCACGCGCCAGGTGAGGAACGCCACGAACCCCGGCATCGCCCAGGGCAGCATGAGAAACGAGCGGAAGATTCCGCGTCCCGGCAGGGCCTGGTTCACCAGCAGCGCCAGTCCGAGCCCGATCAGAAGCTTCAGCCCATCGGACACCACCACCATGACGATCGTGTTCCAGATCGAGGCGGTGAACGTCGCGTTCTTGCTCAGATACGCGAAATTGGCGAGCCCGATCCACTTGCCCGCATTGCCCACGACCTGGTCGGTGAACGAGATCCAGATGGCAAAGACGAAGGGATAGCCGATCAGCGCCACGATGAGGATGAGCACCGGCGCCACCAGCAGGTAGGCGAAGATGGTCAGCCGCGTGACGCCTGGCGCGCGCCGCGCTGGAGCCGTCTCGAAAGTGGCATCGGCCATTGCTTGGTCCAGTTCGAAGAAGCCTCGCGGGCGGCTCGTGCCGTCCGCGGGCGAAAGGTTGGGCCGGGTCAGTACTTGTCGTAGATCGCCTGGCCCTGCGTCTGCGCCTCGTCCATCGCCTTGTCGAAATCCCACCCGTCGATCACCACGCGCTGCACCATCTTGGGGATGATGAAGTTGCCCGACAGATCGGCGTAGGCCGCGTTATAGACGTCGGGCCAGGCGGGCGCCGTGCCGTTCTTGGCAAGGTCGAGCAGGCCGACCAGGATCGTATTGCTGCCGTCGAAGGCTTTGAGCTTTTCCTGCGCCTTGAGCACCGGCCCATAGATGGCCACGTTGAAATAGGCGTTCATGAAGTCGGGGTTGCTCAGATATTCGAGCAGCGCCTTGGCTTCGTCCTGCATCGGGCTCGACTTGGTGACCACCCGAAGCTGCGGAGTGATCGGCGAGATGACGCCCTTGGGGCCGCCGGGGAGGGCCGAGAATGCGCTGCCGTTGAACAGGTCCGGATCGTCCTTCTTGGCCGCGATGCCGACCGAGCCGGTATTGGCGATGAACGCGGCCTGCCCGGCGAGATAGGCCTGGTTGTCGCCCGCTCCGTCCCATGTCGTGTTACCGGGCGGAAACAGCCCCTTGTCCCAGGCGTCCTTGACCCAGCTCAGATACGCTTTGGTTGCGTCCGATTTGATGGTGACTTTCTTGCCCGCGTCGTCGGCGATACGGCCGCCATACGATTGCAGCACGCTCATCTGCGTGTTGCCGTCACCCACATTGCTGAGCGCCAGGCCAAGCCCATAGACCGGCGGCTTGTTGACCGCAGCGGCCTGCGCCGCGAGCTCTTCCCAGGTCTTGGGCGGGTCCTTGAAGCCGGCCGGTTCGAGCAGGTCCTTGCGGCGCAGCAGCAGGTTCCCGTTGACGCCGAACGGGATGCCGACGCGGCCGCCCGCGATCGCGCTTGTATCGGTCGCCTTGTCGGTGCCCTCATACCATCCGCCCTGCGCATCGCCGATCTTCTTGTAGAGATCGTCGAGCGTCGAAAACTGGCCCTGGCGGGCCAGAAGGATGGCCAGATCGAGACCGACGTCCAGCGCATCGGGCATGCTGCTCGATGCAACCGCCGCCGAGACCTTCTGCGTCGTCTCGTTCTGGTTGATCATCACCACTTCGGTCTGGACCCCGTTCTTGGCGCCCCACTCGTTGATGGTGTCGGTCAACAGCTTGTTGGCGTCGTCCGAAAAGATCAGGCCGCCCCAGTAGGTGAGCTTCTTGCCCTGCGCGATGGCGGGAGCCGCCAGTCCCGCGCCCAGCGCCACGGCCGCCGTGCTTGCAGCGGCAGCGCCCAGCACCTTGCGCCGCGTCCAGGGTGCGCCGGCCCCGGATTTGGAGTTGTCTGCCTCACTCATGCTGATGTTCTCCCCTTCGCCGGCTTGCTGCCAGCCTCGCTTGTCGGATCGCCCGCTTCCAACCGCCCGCAGATGCCGCAGTTGAAATATATTTATTTGAGCGATAAATCCGAGGCTAAGAGCCGATGTTCGCTATGTCAACGACACTGGCGTTGAACTTTTCGGGGGGCGGTTCATGCCGGTCGCAGATGGCGACGCAGACCTGAGCGAAGGCTACCACGCCTTCTTCGATGCGTTGCTCGAACGCCGCCTGACCCTGGGACAGACTCTGCGGCAGGACGAGCTGTGCGAAATATTGGGCGTCTCGCTCTCGCCGATGCGCGAGGCCATGACCCTGCTCCAGTCGGAAGGCCTCATCACCGTGCGCAAGCGCATTGGTGTAACGATATTCTATCCAGATGTGAAATTTGTGCGCGAAACCTTCCAGTTCCGCGGCTTTCTCGAGCGTGAGGGCCTGCGGCGTTTTGCGCGTTCCGCCCCGCGCGAGTGGGTTGCGGCGGCGCGCAGGGCGCATCGCGAAATGGTGGCCTTCGTCAAAGACGTCGACGACGAGAAGAAATACCGCCAGCCGGTCCGGGCGCTCGAGTCCGAATTCCACGGCCGCTTTATCGGCGCCTTCGACAACAGCGAGGCCTCGGCGATCTATGCCCGCTTGCAGCGCAAGATGTATCTGCTGCGGCTCATCAACCCGGAAGCAGTGGGCACGGCAAGCACGGTGCAGGCGATGCGCGAGCACATGGCGATCATCGATGCTGTCGAACAGCGCGCTCCGGATGCTGCGGCCGAGGCGCTCGACCGGCACCTGCAGGGCGTCATTCACCGGGTCCTAAGCTGAACCCGTCTCCCCCACCGTGATCACGAAGCGGGCGGCAAATCGGTCCGCCCCCCACCAGGCCGGAAAGTTGGTGCCCCACTTGTTGTTGTGGATGTTGAAGCGCAGGCCGGCGGCGTAGCTCGGCGGCCACGGCTGGTAGGGCATGAAGGGGCTGTCGACCGGGCCTGCAAGGGGCGTGTCGAGGGGCCTGATTTCGAGATTGCCTTTCCGCGCCGCGGCGATCGCCTGGAGCTGTCCGCCTCCATGCGGGATCGTTCTGGACGGGTCATGCCACAGGCCCATCTTCTCGATCTGCCACGCCCCGGGCTGCGCCGGCGTGAAGGTGACGAAGCTGGCCTCGGGCATGCGATTGGCCGGCTTGTTGACGAGGATTACCCAAACCTCGAGCGATCGCTCGTCGATCTCGCGGAAGGCCAGATCGATCCGCTCGGGGGCGCCCAGCAGGCGATGGGCATCCGCGTTGACGACGCGCACTCCGCCTTCGAGGCGAGTCGCGAAAGCCGCCGATCGCGCCGTTGCGGCGTCCTCGAGCCCTGGTTTGCCGTTGTCGAGGATCGCCCATTCAGGCCGTTCCGTGAGATACGTGTCGAGATGCTGCTGGACGTCGTGGGCATCGTAGCTTTCGTAGCGGTATCCCATCAGGCTGCCGCTCGCGCCATCGATCGCAACGCCCTGCGGGCTGCGGAGCGAGGCGATGTCGCCGCTCATGGGGTCTATGACGACGGTCCATCCTTGCGGAGCAGGGGCCGTCTCGGAATCCTCGCTCAGCGCCGCTTCGGCCCGCGGGCGGTCCTTGGCATCGAGCGCCGCGACTGCCGTATCGAGGTAGGCCCGTTGTTCCGCCCAGGATGCTTCGGTGTAGGCAAAGCGGGGGTCCGTCTTTCGTCGCCGTTCGAAGGCGGGCCGCTCCCAGGCAGTCTGATCGCGCAGGTAGGACTTGATGTCGACGCCGCAGGTGTGCTCGGCCACCATGGCCAGCGTCCGGCCGAAGGCGAGCCGTCTCTTGTTGAGTCCCTCTGCGGCCAGTTCCTCGTACACGCGCTGCAGGGCGAGGAACCGCGACGTCTTGACCGGATCGGTCGCGCTGCCGTGTATCCAGCTGTCGCCGATCTCCCGGTCGACGACCGGCAGCTCCGCACGACGCGCCCAGGCCGTCTCGCCGAAGGCGTCGAGGCTGGATGCGCGCAGTTCGACGCCGGCAAGCTCGTGGCCGAGCGTGCGGTAGATATCGGCGACCTGCGGCACGCTCTGCGGTCCCATGTTGTCGTTGGTGTGCGCAAAGCCGATGCCCTCGTCGAACCCCTCGGGGAACTGCGTCGCGCCGTAAGCCGGCTGATACATCACGACAATTTCCGAACCATCCGGCGCGCGCCAGCGGAAGAGGCCGGGCACATCCGGCACCGGCGAAGCGCTGTTCACTCCCAGGTGCAGAAAGCGTACGCCCGCCTCGGCGAGCAGCGGCACGATCCCCAGCGTGTGGCCGGGTACGTCCGTCATTTTCGCCGCCGTGCTGCTGAGGCCGAAACGGCTGTTGAGTTCGGCCGCATAGGAGAGCCCGGCGCGAAACAGGGCCGGCGACATCAGTTCGGAATGCGTCGTGAAGGGCAGGGCATGCCAGCGGATGAGTCCCCGCTCGATCGCCCGTTCAAGCCTTCTGACGGCAGCGGGCGTCTGCGTATTGAGATGGTCCCACACCAGCCAGGCGCCCGTCGTCCAGATGAAGGCGGGGCGCTCCGGGTCTTCCATGTAGAAGTGCTCGGCCGTATCGAGCGCCTGCGGGATGAACCGCGCATGGTACTGTTCCCGCACCTTCTGCGCATGGTCGGTAAATCCGATGTCGAGATGCGTCTTGAAGATGAGGTGGAGAAGGCGAGGGGCCATGCGTCAGCCCACCGTGCCGCGCACGACCAGGCGCGTGCCGATGGTCTCGGTAAGCGAGGGCGCCGAGGGGTTTCGCAGTCGCGCGAGGATCAGCCGCACCAGGGCCTGCACCCGTTCGACCAGGTCGATCTTGACGGTGGTGAGGTTGTAGCTCTTCCAGTGCGATTGCAGGATGTCGTCGAAGCCGACCACCTTGACGTCCTGCGGCACCCGCTTGCCGAGCTCGTGCCGGAGTGCGTCGATGACGCCGAAGGCGCCCACGTCGTTGGCTGCGAAGATCGCATCCACCCCCTCATCGACGCGAAACAGGTTGAGCGTCGCGCGGTACGCCGTGTCATACGTATAGTCGCCGGGCATCACCACGGGCGGGTCGAGCCCGCGTTCCGCCAGGACGCGCCGCACCATCTTCTCGCGTTCGACCGTCGCCAGGGAGTGCCGTGCGCCAGAAAGAAACGCGAAGCGCTTTGCCCCATAGCCCTGCATCAGCGCGATGGCCTGCTCGATGCCGGTCCGCTGGATCACATCGAGCCGGTCGAACAGCGGGGCTCCGGCCTCTTCGTCGTTCCCGTCATCGCCAGGATAGGCCACATAGATGGGCACCGCCCGCTCGAGCACGCGGGCGAGCGTCTGCGGCCGGACATTCTCGGTGAAGGCGATGACCGAATCGGGGTTGTAGCCCTTCATATAGGTGAGAAGCGTCTCGTCCATGCTGAGGTCGGTGCGCGTCTTGAACAGCAGCGTGGCGAAGCCCTCCGCCTGCAGCGCCGTCGTCAGGGCATCGATCTCCTGGCTTTCCCAGGGGCTGCAGACGTCCGGCACGATCACGCCCACCAGATGCGAACGCCCGGTCACCATCGATCGCGCCGCGCGGTCGGGGGTGTAGTTGAGCTCCTGCGCGATCCTCAGGATCATGTCGCGCTTGGCCGGCTTGATCGAGGCGTGGGGGTTGAACGCGCGCGAGACCGCGACCCGGGAGACGTTGGCGGTTCGCGCCACCATGTCGGCCGTGGCGCGACGTGTCCCCCGTGTTCCCTGCGCGCTCAAGCGGTCGTCCCTGCCGTCATAAAATTGCAATCGTGTTCATGTGCAATCTGCTTCCGGAACGTGGGGGCTGTCAAGGATTTCACCCACGAACTCCGCCTAGTGGTCTGTTTACACATGCGAAATCGAAATGGAACGTGCGTTCCATAGATTTCAAAGCGAAATGCGCGTTCTACTGCTTGACGCAAATTGAACGCGTGTTCATTCTAGCGCCGCGGATGCCCGTGAGTGGCGTCCCATGGGAGGACATACGCCATGAGTCACCGTCTACATGCAGCTTTTCTCGGTCTGGCCACGCTGCTTGTTGCAGCCGTTCCGGCCTATGCCGTTGATCTGTCGATCACCTGCCGCTGCGTCATCGGCGGCGTCAACAGCGCCGGCGCCGAGTGGATCACCAAGAGCGTCATTCCAGCCTTTACCGCCAAGATGAAGGCCGAGGGCAAGGACGTAAACGTCACGCTCAATCAGTTCGCGGGCGAGGATGCCCAGCTCACTCAGCAGCAGGCGCTCGATTTCTCGACGGGCGCCGGCTCCGACATCGAGGGCTTCGATGGCTTCTTGATCCCGAGCTTCGCCGAGGGCGGGTTGCTGAAGCCGCTCGACGAGGTGGCCGGCCCCGACGTCGACAAGTGGGAAGGCTGGAGCCACATCTCCGACGGCATCAAGGCCATCATGTCCTATAAGGGCAAGATCTACGGTATTCCCGGCGGCACCGACGTCCGCATGATCTTCACCCGAAAGGACCTTCTCAAGCAGGCGGGACTCGATCCCGATGCGTTCCAGCCCAAGTCGTGGGATGAGCTTCTGGATGCGGCCCGCAAGCTGAAGCAGGCCGGCGTGCAATATCCTCTGCAGCTCGATGCGGGTGTCGCAATGGGCGAAGCCACCACAATGCAGGGCTACTACATGGCCGTGCTCGGCACCGGCCAGTCGCTGCGCGACAAGGACGGAAAGTGGATCGTCTCAAGCCCCGGCATCCTCGACACTCTCAAGCTCTACAAGACCATCTATGTCGATGAAGGGCTCGGCGATCAGCGTGCCCAGCTCCTGGCCGATGGCCGCAACCAGAGCTTCGCCAATTTCCGCGACGGCAAGACGGCGCTTCTCGTCGAAGGCGACTGGTTCTATCGCTCGGTCACCGCGCCGGGCAGCGAATTCGCCGTCAAGGACCGCGACACCACCATGGGCTGGGCGAAGATGCCCGCCCAGAAGCCGGGCGCCGGCTTCAGCGGCCAGGACTTCGTGACCATCTCGGGCGGCACCGGCTATGTGCTCAATCCCCACACCAAGAACCCTGCCGAGGCCTGGGAACTTCTTGCCTTCATGAACTCGAAGGAGCAACTCGACGAGTTCCAGAAGTACCAGCCTGGCATCAAGGCCCGCGATGACGTGCCCGTCCCGGACAATCCGTTCCTGACCCAGACTGCCGCAACGCTCCTTCCGCTGACCACGGCCCGGCCGAACGATGCCAACTACAACAAGGTTTCGGAGGCCATTCAGCGCATGACCGAAGCGGTCGTCTCCGGCGAGATGTCGCCGGAGGACGCGATGGCCCAGTACAAAGCCACCGTGACCGGTATCGTGGGCGAGGCCAACACCGTTTCCCTCTGATCCTCCCCGAAGCGAGCCGTCCGGACACACCGTTCGGGCGGCTCTTGTCTGTCAGAGACCCGAGGGCCATTTGAGGCAGTTTTCGCTTCTCTCCCGCCGAGCCGCCGTCCTGTTCCTCGTTCCGGGGGCGGCGCTGGTCGGGGTCTTTGTGCTGTTCCCCTTCTTCTGGGTGATCCTGGTCTCGTTCACCAACCGCACTCTGCTGGGCACCACGGCCGTGTCGCCCGATTTCGTGGGGCTGCAGAACTACATCAACCTGTTCAACCCAACGTCCTTCTTCGCGCGCGGTCAGTTCGGATCCTCGCTCATCATCACAACCGAGTTCGTCCTGCTCTCGGCGCTGGTCGGCCAGGCCCTGCTCGGCCTGCTGCTCGCCTGGCTGATGCAGACGATCCCCACGCCCCTGAAGCGCCTTGTCGAGACTGCGGTCATCGGCGCCTGGATCCTGCCGGAGGTGGTGATCGGCTTTGCCTGGTTCGCCTTCCTCGATTACGACCATGGCACGCTGAACATGATCCTGACGTCTTTCGGCCTGCCGCGGGCTGACCTCCTCCTGCAGCAACCCTTCTGGGTGATCGTTGTCTTCAATACCTGGCGTGGCGCAGCCTTTTCCATGATGCTGTTCAACTCGGCATTCTCATCGATTCCGCCCAGCTACTTTCAGGCCGCCGATGTCGCCGGTGCAACGTCGTTTCAGAAGTTCCGGGATATTGCTCTGCCGCTGATCCGTGGCCATGTGGTGACCGACCTGATCCTCATAACCATGTGGACATTCAATGTGTTCACCCCGTTCCTGCTGACCCATGGCGGCCCGGCCTACCGGACGGAACTGCTCTCGATCTACAACTACCGCGTGGCGTTCCGCGACTTCGAGTTCGGCAAGGGCGCTGCGGTCGGTGTCGTCATCATGCTGATCAATCTCGTTCTAGCGTTGATCTATCTTGGCATCGGCCGCCGGAAATCCAAGGCCGAGCGTGAGGCGGCCGCGCAATGAAGCTGAGCGGCACGCAGTTCTTGTCCCGTATCGGCTTCTCCGCTCTCGCCGCGGTTCTCGGCGCGCTGTTCGCGCTGCCGCTGATCTGGTTCCTGTTTGCGCCGTTCAATGCGCGGGCCGAACTGGGTCTGGCCATCCCAAATCCATTCACGCTTTCCAACTTCACCACGGTCTTCGGCAATTCCCTCGCGATCCACGCTCTGCTCAACAGCCTGGTCGAGGGGATCGGCGGGGTGATCGTCATCGGCGTCGCGGCGACGCTCGCCGCCTACGCCCTTTCCCGCTCGACCATTCCCGGCAAGCAGGCGGCCACATACGTGTTGCTGCTGTTCTCGTCCGTCGTCTCCGGATCGGCAGCGATGGTGCCGATCTTCCTGATCATCTCGGCGCTGGGTCTTATCGATACGCAGGCCGCCGTCATCCTTGTGTTTTCCGGCGGGCTGCTCCCGACCGCCATGTTCATCCTGAGGGACTTCATCGACGGCATCCCGCGAAGCTACGAGGAGAGCGCAATGGTTGCCGGAGCGTCCCCTGTCCAGGCCTTCTTTGACGTGGCCTTGCCCGTCATCCGACCAGGCATCGTCGTTGTGGTCGTGTGGGCCTTCGTCAACATCTGGGGCGGATTCCTGATACCCTTCATCCTGCTGCGTTCCTCCGATCAGATGCCCGCTTCGGTTGCGATCTATTCGTTCTACTCGGAGGCCGGAACGCCCATCGTCACGCTGCTCGCGGCCTACTCGCTGCTCTATTCGCTGCCGGTCATCGTGCTCTATCTCTTCGTAAGCTGGCGCTTCGGCTTCCGCTTCTTCGGCGGCATCAAGGCATAGGAAATCATGGCGTCCGTTGAATTCCGCGCAGTCACCAAGACCTTCGGCAATTTCACCGCCGTGGACCAGATCGACCTGTCGATCGGCGACGGGGAGTTCGTCTGCCTGCTGGGTCCATCCGGCTGCGGAAAGACCACGTCGCTGCGCATGATTGCGGGGCTCGAAACGCCAACATCCGGCCAGATCCTGATCGGCGGAACCGATGTCACCGGCCTGCACCCCAAGGACCGCCAGATTTCCATGGTGTTCCAGGACTACGCGCTCTACCCGCACATGAATCTCGCGGACAACATCGCCTACCCGCTCAAGGTCAGGGGCGAACCAGTCGGCAAGCGGCATGCGCGGGCGCGCGAGGTTGCCGATGTGCTCAAGATCGGCGACCTGCTGAACCGTCTGCCGAGCCAGATTTCCGGCGGCCAGCAGCAGCGCACCTCGCTTGCCCGTGCGCTCGTCTATCCCAGCAGAGTCTATCTGTTCGACGAGCCGCTCTCCAACCTCGATGCCAAACTCAGGCTCGAGGCGCGCGGCTTCCTCAATCATCTGCAGCGCGACATGGGCATGACCGCGATCTACGTCACGCACGACCAGGCGGAGGCCATGGCGCTTGCCACACGCATTGCCGTGATGGATCGAGGTCGGATCGTTCAATTTGCCGCGCCCATCGAAATCTACCGTCGGCCGGCGACGACCTTCGTTGCGAACTTCGTGGGCAATCCGCCCATGAACCTCGTGCCGGTTGAGGCCGTCGCTGATCGTGACACACTCGTGCTTCGCGCGGAGGGTCTCACGATGCAGGGCATGCCGCTGTCGGCCGGAATGCGTGAGGCGTTGGCCAAGAGCCGCACGCTCACGCTTGGCGTGCGTCCCGAACATCTGACGGTCGCTTCCGGCGCCGAAGGCAACAGCATCGCCGGCAAGCTCTTTGCCAACGAGAACATGGGCCCCGAAAGCCTCGTCACGCTGGAGCGTGACGATGGCAGTCGGGTCACGGCCCGCATCTTCACCGATGAACACGTCGATGCCGGTGAAGTCGTGCGTCTTGGTTTCTCTTCCGATCACGTGACGTTCTTCGACGGCGAGGGCAGTCGCATCCCGCAAGACGGCGAAGCGCCGCTGTGATCGCTGGTTTCCCGCAGTCCCTGGATATCGTTCATGCCCGTTGACCTGACGGTCCGCCTCACTCGTGCCGACCAGAACCGCAATCCCTACTTCTACGTGCCCTTCGACGTGCCCGCGGGAACCACGCGGATCGACGTGACGATGGCCTATCGCCACACCGAGGAGTGCATCATCGATCTGGGCTGCCTCGATCCGCGCATCACCGACTACCCCTCGACGCAGGGATTTCGCGGCTGGTCCGGCGGCGCCCGCGATCGTTTCTTCATCGCAACCGACGACGCCACGCCCGGCTACATTCATGGCCCGATCCCCGAAGGCCGCTGGCAGGTGATCCTCGGTCTCTACAAGGTGCCTCCTGCGGGCGCCGATGTTCGGCTCGAAATTGCGCTCGATCGCGCGTCGCGGCCGACCACTCCACCTCCGGCGCGAACTTTCCCCGTGCGCAAGGGCGCCGGATGGTATCGCGGCGATCTTCACTGCCACACATTCCATTCGGATGCGCGCGGTGCGCCGGAGGTGCTGCATGCCGCCGCCAGGCAGGCCGGCCTCGATTTCCTTGCCGTCGCCGATCACAACACGATCAGCCAGCGGCGCTACTTCCATCCGCACTCCTCGCCCGACCTGGTATTCGTGCGGGCAATGGAGGTGACCACAGCCGTGGGCCACGCCAACGTCTTTGGCGTCGACGACTGGATCGACTTCCGGATGACGCGCCCCTCGGACGCGCACATCCTCGAGCGGCTGGTGCACGAGCGCGGCGGACTGCTCTCGGTCAATCACGACAAGCCCACCATTCCCTGGGACTACGAACTGCCGCGCATCGACTGCATGGAAGTCTGGCAGTCTACATGGATGGCATGGAACTGGGTATCGCTCGGCCGATGGCAGCAGAGGCTCGCCTCGGGGCTGCGCATTGCAGCAATCGGCGGAAGCGACTTCCACCAGCCCGAGGCCCTCCAGCCGGAGGGGCCGCTTGTTCTTGCGCGACCAACGACGGTGCTGTGGATGAGCGACTTGTCCGAAGACAACGTGCTCGCCGCGATGCGGGCAGGCCGCGGCTATGTCACGGAAAGCCCGTCGGGCCCTCATCTCGAAATAGAGGTGAAGGGCGCGGCCATGGGCGAGCAGACCAGTCAGGCCGACACCCTGCGCGCGCAGGTCCGTGGCGCCAAAGGCGACAGGCTGTCCGTGATCGACGCCAGGGGCCCGCTCACCGAGATTGAGGTCGAATCCGACGATTGGAGCGCCGATATCCGCCTCGATCGCATGGTCACCGGGTTCGTGCGCGCCGAGATTGTGGCCGTGTCCAGCCGCCCGCGCCTTGTTGCGGAATTTGCTGCAGAATTCGCCGGCAGGCCGCTGCCCTGGGACCTGACCGAGGACCGGCTGAGGAATGAGCCGATCCGCCGCGCGATCAGCAATCCCGTTTACGTGAGCTGACGGAGGCGCGGAACGACAGGCCCGCCTGTGGGTTGAAGAGGCAGGTTCGGTGTTCTTCGGACGCCGGCGTACAACCAGCATTGGAGCTTCCCTTATGCGCAAATCCCTCCTCGCGGCGTCATCGGCCCTTGTTCTCACGGCTGCGCTCGGCGCTCTTCCAGCGATGGCCCAGACAGCGTCGGGCGGAGCCGGATCGATTGCCACGGTCACCTGCGGCGACATCGCAAGTCTTCCGGTCGCCTATCAGGCTGCGCTGATCTATTACGCGGCCGGCTACGGCGATGGACTTGCCGCAGCGGCCAACGGCGGGTTGGCCACCGGGGCCGCTTCGGCCCCGGCCGACGCCGGCGCAGCGGCGAATGACGCCAGCTCTGCCTCGGGCAGCGAGGCGAGCTCTTCGGCCGGCGGAGGCGCATCGGGCGGCGCCATGATCGGCGGCCTTGGCCTGCAGGCGCAGGCAATCATCACCGCCTGCCAGGCGGATGCCTCGGCTCTGCTCACCGACGTGATCGCCAAGAACGGCGGTTCGGCCGGAACAGGCACGGAGTCGACCACTGCAAGCAGCAGCGAAGCCCTGTCGGCTCCGAGCAGCCAGGCGAGCTCCTCGAGCGAGGCAGCGCCATCGAGCAGCGAGGCTGCTTCGTCCAGCCAGGCCGCGCCGGCCCCGTCGGAAACAAGCAGCAGCGAATCTGCGCCTGCGAGCGGCGCCAGCGATCTGTCGAGCTCCTCGTCTTCCGCGATGTGACACGGCCTACCCCGCGCGATCAGAGCCCACCGGGCGCCGGCCCCATTTCTGCCGCCAGGTGGGGAAGTGATCGCCGGGCGCGGGCGTTGCCAGATAGATCGCGCGGGCGATCGCGCGCGCAAGGCACACGGCAGCCGCGTGTCCGAGCGCGATCATGTCGTAGATCGGCTCGGCAACGGGCCGGCGGCCCGTCGAGAGCGAAAACACGATGTCGCCGTCGACCGGCGAGTGCGAGGGGCTGACGGCGCGCGCCATCCCGTCCTGCGCTGCAACCGCGATGCGCTTGAGCTGCGCCTTGCTGAGGTCGGCATCGGTTGCGACAATGGCGATGGTCGTGCTCGATACTTCGCTCAGATATTCGCGTTTGGTGCGCGCCGACGCCTCGAGCGGCACCGGCTTTGGGCAAGGGCCAAGCCCCCCGAACTCGTCCCCCACTTCGAAAGCGCCGGCCCAGAAATGGCCGGCGTCGCCGGCAACGACGCTGCCGGTCGGGTTCGCCCCGACAAGGGCGCCCACGGTCATCCCATTGGGCAAAACCAGAGAGGCCGACCCCAGGCCGCCCTTGAGGCCGGCCGTGGTCGCACCGACCCCCGCTCCGGCCGTACCGAGCGCGAAATCCTCGGCCGCGGCGGCGAGGGCCCGCTGACCGAGCTCACGGTATGGATTGACGTTCCAGCCCTTGTCCCCGCCATTGAGCAGGTCAAACAGGATAGCCCCCGGCACGATCGGCACCGTGACATCAGCGACCCGGAAACCGCGACCCTGCGCGCGCAGGCCGTCGCTCACTCCGGAGGCTGCGTCGAGACCGAAAGCAGATCCGCCCGAGAGCACCAGGGCATCCACCTGGTCGACCATCTTGTCGGGCGAGAGCAGGTCGGTTTCACGCGACCCCGGGGATCCTCCCATCACATCGACGGAGGCCCGAAAGGGCGTATCGGCGACGAGTACGGTGGTGCCCGTCTTGATCCGATGATCCTCGGCATTGCCGACCCTCAGGCCCGCCACATCGGTGATGAGGTTGCGCTCGCCGGGGGTCATGCTGCCGCCAGATGCGCCCGCACAAGGGCGAGGTCGCGGTTGAGCGGCACGCCGTCGGGATCCCAGGTCCGCCGCATTTCGAGCATTCCTGCCGCGATGGCCCAGTTGCCAAGCTTGATATGAGCGTGCAGGAGCAACTGACCGAACAGATCGCGCTGCGCATGGCTGCCGCCGATCTCGCTGAGCCGCGGGTTGGCGATCGTCAGCCAGCGCGCGGCCTCGGCCCAGTCGCGGCGAGCATGGGCATATACGCCACGCGCGGCGGGCAGGGCGACATCATGCCAGACAAGCCGGTCGAACGCCGTGCTGCTTTGAGCCTTGTCTTCGATCGCGCCGAGCAGTGTCGCGGCTTCCGCAAAGTCGGCGCGGGCGAGGCCGTAAAGATACTGCAATGTCAGGAACGGCTGAACGACGTCGCGCGCGCGCGGCCTCAGATATTCGGCCAGAGATTGCCAGCGGCCGCCCACATCCAGCCCCGCAACCTCCATGCGCGCCAGCAACGAGACGGCTCCGACCTGATCCTGCGAGTAGGTCGGCTCGACGCCCCAGACGTGATTGTCATAGGCATCGAACACCGCGGCCTGGTCGCCCAGCGAGATATGGAACAGCGCCTTGTGCCACCAATTGTGGGTGTACATGAAGCTGTTGAGATCAACCCAGGTCCGCTGCGCCTCGCCGAGAAAGTCGACGCCCTCCTTCACGCGGCCGGTGGACAGCATGACATGGGCCAGCGCGTGTTGCGCCCAGGGCTCCTTGTTCCGGATCTCGAGGGCCAGCCGCGCTTCGCGCTCGGCGCTTTCGAGTTCGTGCATCTGTTCGTAGCCGAACGCGAGCATGCCGTGCAGGTACGGGTTGTCGCGATTTACGGCCTCGACCTTCCGCGCAATCGCCAGCATTGATCTGGCGTCGCCGCGATTGAAGCTGAAATACTGATGCAGCTTCATTGACGCAAGGTCGCGGGGGAACGCCTCGACGATCGCCTCGCCGAGCGCCTGCACCGCGGGAATGTCGCCCGCGATCCAGCGCTCGAGCTGGCGGATCAGGAGAACCTCGCGGGGTTTGGCCGATGTCTCCGCCGCCCGGGCGCGATCGAGATAGACCTGCGCGTGCTCCTCTGCGCTTGCCGCTTCGAGGAACATCCAGATGAAGCCGGCATAGACGTTGGCGAGAACGGAGCCGGGGTCCGCATCGGCGGCGGCGACAACGTTGGCCGCCCTCTTCTCGTAGCCAAGGAAGCCTTCGACGAAATCGTCGATACCCGGCAGCGTCGTCGCCACGTTGCTTTCGCTGACTTCGTTGCCCAGGACATCCTGCGCCATGCACTCGCCCCTCAGATCACCCGCCCGCCGTCGACTTCGAGCGCGACGCCGGTGACCATGCTGGCTTCATCGGAGCAAAGGTAGCACGCCGCATTGCCGATGTCGGCTGGCGTCGAGAAGCGGCCGATGGGGATGGTCGCGAGGAACTTCGCGCGCATCTCGGGCGTGTCTTCGCCCATGAAGGTCTTGAGCAGCGGCGTCTCCCCGGCCACCGGATTGATCGCGTTGACGCGAATGCCGAGGGGAGCCAGTTCGACGGCCATCGACTTGGTGGCGGTCACCATCCACCCCTTGGAGGCGTTGTACCAGCTCAGCCGCGGTCGCGGGCTCACCGCGGCGGTCGAGGCAATGTTGAGGATGACGCCGGCTCTCGCCGCCTTGAAGCGCGGCACGACATGGCGGGCCGTCAGATAGACCGACTTGATGTTGACGCTGACCACGCGGTCGAAGTCGGCCTCGCTGATTTCGTCGAGAGGGGCGGGGAGGTGGCTGACGCCGGCATTGTTGACCAGAATGTCGAGCCGGCCGAAGGCGGAGTAGGCCGCTTCCACCAGCGCCGCGACGGACTGGCTGTTCGATACGTCCACGGCCTGGGGCCGGGCGCTGCCCCCGAGCTCGGTCGCCAGAGCCGATGCGCCGTCTGCATTGATGTCGGCGATCATCACGCGGGCGCCCTCGGCGACGAATTTGCGCACGATCCCCGCGCCGAACCCCGACGCGCCGCCGGTGACGATCGCGGTCTTGCCGGCTAGCCGTGCCATGCCGCCACCGTCTTGAGGATGCTGAAGCCGTAGAGGGCCTCCATGCCTTTCTCGCGGCCGAAGCCGGACTTGCCGGTGCCCCCGAAGGGCAGCTCGACGCCTCCCCCGGCGCCATAATTGTTGACGAACACCTGGCCCGAACGGATCGCCTTGCTCAGCCGCATCTGCCGGCCGCCGTCGTTGGTCCAGATGCCGGCAACCAGCCCGAAGTCGGTGCCGTTGGCGATTGCCACGGCCTCCTCTTCGTCTTCGAACGGAATGACCACCTGCACGGGACCGAAGATCTCGTCCTGCGCGAGGCGGTTGTCGGGCGTGACGCGTGCGAGCAGCGTAGGCGCGAGATAATGCCCGCCGCCCGGTGCATCGGCGTCGATCACGCCGCGCGCGGCCACTTCGGCTCCCCCGAGCGTGTCGAGGAATCCGCCCACGATCTGCTTCTGCCGCTCGCTCACCATGGGTCCGAGATCGCGGTCGGCGATAGCGGGTCCCACGCGCAGGGACCGGTAGCGCTCGGCCATCCGCGCCAGAAGTTCGTCGTGTATGCGGCGGTCGACGAGAATGCGTGAGCTCGCCGAACAGGTCTGCCCCGCATTCTGGATGCCGGCGCTGATGAGGAAGGGCAGGGCCCGCTCGAGGTCTGCGTCGGCGAAGACGAGCTGCGGCGACTTGCCGCCCAGCTCCAGCGTGACCGGAACGATGTTTTCCGCGGCCGCGCGCTGGACCAGCCGGCCGACGCCGACCGACCCGGTGAACGAGATGTGATTGACTCCGCCATGCGCGGTCAGCGCCGCTCCCGCCTCTTCGCCAAGCCCCGGCACGATATTGAGCGCTCCGGCCGGAAGCCCCGCCTCGCTGGCGATCTGGGCGAACGCGATGGCGGTGAGGCAGGCTTCTTCGGCGGGCTTGAGCACCACGGCGTTGCCCATGGTGAGCGCTCCGCCCACCGAGCGGCCGAGCACCTGCATGGGGTAGTTCCACGGAATGATGTGTCCGGTAACCCCGTGGGGCTCGCGCAGGGTATAGACGGTATAGCCCTCGAGATAGGGGATGGTCTCGCCCATGACCTTGTCGGCGGCGCCGCCGTAGAACTCCATGTAGCGGGCCAGCGCCAGGGCATCGGCGCGCGCCTGCCGGAGCGGCT
Source organism: Devosia sp. (assembly GCA_035548755.1). Lineage (GTDB taxonomy): Bacteria > Pseudomonadota > Alphaproteobacteria > Rhizobiales > Devosiaceae > Devosia_A. The sequence continues at coordinate 23,107 of DASZSH010000083.1, read as the reverse complement.
TGCCGACATCGAGCGCCTCGATGCGTGCGAGCTCGTCGGCGCGTTCGAGAATCAGCCGGCCGATCCGTGAGAGGATGCGGCCGCGCTCGGCCGCCGGCATGCGGCCCCAGTCGCCCGAGAGCGCGGCGCGCGCGGCGGCGACGGCGGCATCGATGTCGGCCGCCTGGCCGCGCGGAATCTTGCCGAACACGGCGCCATCGGACGGGTTCTCGACGGGCAGGTAGTCTCCGCCCGCCGGCGCCACCCAGCGGCCGCCGATAAAGCACTTTGCCGGGTCGAAGAAGAGGTCGGGGTCAGCACGAACGTTCATGGGATTTGCCTACGCCTGCGGCGGAACGCCTGCAAGCCTGCGGCCGTGCCTCATCGTCCATCGGCTATGTGGCCTCCGGCTGGGGAAGGGATATGGGCCGCGGGACGCAAGGCACCCCGCGGGTATTTTAGGGGACGCCCTGCGTCCCGCGGCGCCGAGATTTCCGATCGGGCGATCGAGGCGCCGGAGATGCCCGGCGCGCCCATGCCGCTCCTGACCCAGGCCCAGAGGGAACGGCCCCCCAGCCCTCTCGGCCGTCCGCCCGCTGCCGGCCGTTCGCGACACCGTATCCGTCGCGGGCAGATGGGTGGGAGTATAGGGCGGGCCAAGAGGGGGGGGCTAAGTTGCCGCGATTTTCCCGCTGAGGGGCGGAACGGCTGGGGGTTCGGCGGATGCGGATGTGCAGGTTGGGGGTGGTGAATGGTGAATGGTGAATGGTGAATGGGCCGCCCCCTCCACCGCCTGACGGCGGTCCCCCTCCCCGCAGGCGGGGGAGGAGTGCTGACTGAGACAGCGAGGGAGGAGTGCTGACTGAGAGAGCGGGACGGAAACACAGAGGGCGACGGGTGGCCCGTCGCCCTCGACCGAGGTCCGTGACGACCTCAATGGCTATTCGCTTTCACCCGCCTCGTCGCCTTCGGGACCGGCCAGCAGGGCCTCGCTCAACAGGCCAGAGCTTTCGCGCACCGCCTGTTCGATGGCGTCGGCGATCTCGGGATTGTCCTTGAGGAACTGGCGGGCATTCTCACGCCCCTGCCCCAGGCGCTGGCTGTCGTAGGAGAACCAGGCGCCGGACTTTTCGACCACGCCCGACTTGACGCCCAGATCGAGCAGCTCGCCGGTCTTGGAAATGCCCTCGCCATACATGATGTCGAATTCGACCTGGCGGAACGGGGGGGCAAGCTTGTTCTTGACGACCTTGACGCGGGTCTGGTTGCCGATGACCTCCTCGCGCTCCTTGATGGCGCCGATGCGGCGGATATCCAGGCGCACGGAGGAATAGAACTTGAGCGCGTTGCCGCCCGTGGTGGTTTCGGGCGAGCCATACATGACGCCGATCTTCATGCGGATCTGGTTGATGAAGATCACCATGGCCTTGGACTTGCTGATCGAGCCGGTGAGCTTGCGCATGGCCTGGCTCATGAGGCGCGCCTGCAGGCCCGGCAGGGCCTCGCCCATCTCGCCCTCGAGCTCGGCCTTGGGGGTGAGCGCGGCGACCGAATCGACCACCAGCACGTCGATGGCGCCCGAACGCACCAGCGTGTCGGCAATCTCAAGCGCCTGCTCGCCCGAATCGGGCTGGCTGATCAGCAGCTCGTCGACCTTGACCCCGAGCTTCTTGGCATAGACCGGATCGAGCGCGTGCTCGGCATCGACATAGGCAGCGATGCCGCCATTGCGCTGGGCCTCGGCCACCACATGCAGGGCCAGCGTGGTCTTGCCCGAACTCTCCGGCCCGAACACCTCGATGATGCGCCCGCGCGGCAGGCCGCCGATGCCCAGCGCGATATCGAGGCCGAGCGACCCCGTGGAGATGGCCTCGACCTGGGTGATCGCGCCCTGATCGAACTTCATCACCGTGCCCTTGCCGAAATTGCGCTCGATCTGGCTGAGCGCGGCGGCAAGCGCCTTCTCCTTGTCCATGGACCCCTCGATTACACGAAGCGATGTGGCTGCTGCAGCCATGAGAGTCTCCCTTATTCCATGCCCCGGCGCGGGGGAAAAGCGCGATGGCCCGTCCATCGGATGTGCTTATTTTGTTCTCATTTTGTTTCCAAAAGGTCAAGAGGGGAGACGAGGCTGTCCGGAGGCCCGGGGCCGGCGCCGCCGCCTGAGGTTCAGGAGGCGGGATCGACCCCGCCTCCGCCGCTTGCAAGCGGGGGACTCAGCACCCCGTCATCAGATAGCCGCCCTCGGGAACGATCGCGGCCGCTTCGATCAGACGCGGATCCCAGACCTCGGGCAGCTGCCGGAACGCCGTGCTGCCGCAGCACCCCTGGACGACCGCGAGAATCTCGGGCCCCACGCCCGGCGCGCCGCGGTAGGCGCCCGGACAGCAATAGGTGGCCTGCAGCACCTCGGGGCCGGACGATGCCGGGCCCTCAAGCGCGGCGCACGAAGAGCAGGGATCGGGCATGACCAGCCAAATCCCGGGCGCCGGCGAATGATCGGAACCCGACCATCCGACCGGCGGACAGGCCGGGGCGGGCGGCGCCTGCTCGAAGCTCCAGGCGCCGGAGTTGGGCGGCTGGCCCGGATCGCCGATCGGACCGCAATTGGCATCATGCGCGGCCTCGTCGAAGATCGAGCCGAGGCAGTCGAAGAAATGGCCAAGCGCGCTGGGGGCCGACTGCGCGCTGGCGGGCGCGGCGGGCGCGGCGGCCATGGCCAAGGCAAGCCCGGCCGCTGCGGCCAGGCGGGTAAGCTTCAAGGAGGATGTCATCGGGAGCTCGCAGGCCCGCGAATCGGGCTGACGACAGTGGATCAGCGGGCAGCAAGGACGACAAGAGCGGCCGGCACGCCCGCGGCCCTGGCTCCCCCGTTTCCGGCGATTTCGCCCTTGCCTTCGCGGAGCGCTTTGCCATTAGTGCGGGCGCCAAGGAGGACAAGGCGGCAATGAATCTCATCCAGTTCACCAAGGAGAACGGCGCCCGCGCGGTGGGCGTGATCGAGAGGGGCGAGGCGCATCTGCTCAAGGGGGCCGACAGCGTCTATCGGCTCGCGCTCAAGGCGGCGGCGGACGGGGTGAAACTCAAGCGGGCGATCGCCGACAAGGGCCTGGGCCGGAGCATCGACCCCTCGGCGATCCTCAAGGAGGGCCGCATGCTGCCGCCCATCGACCACCCCGACCCAGCGCACCTTTACGTGACCGGCACGGGGCTCACGCATCTGGGCTCGGCCTCAACGCGCGACGCCATGCACAAGGCCGATCAGCAGGCCGAACAGGCCCCCCTCACCGACTCCATGAAGATGTTCCGCATGGGGCTCGAAGCCGGAAAGCCGGCGCCTGGCCAGGAGGGCGTGCAGCCAGAGTGGTTCTACAAGGGCAACGGCAACATCGTGGCGGCGCCGGGCGCGCCGATCTTCTCGCCGGCCTTCGCGCGCGACGCCGGCGAAGAGCCCGAGATCGCCGGCATCTACATCATCGACAGGAAGGGCCGGCCGTTCCGCCTCGGGTTCGCCCTGGGCAACGAGTTCTCGGACCACGTGACGGAGCGGGTCAACTATCTGTGGCTGGCGCACAGCAAGCTGCGGGCCTGCGCGTTCGGACCCGAGCTGCGGCTGGGAGAGCTGCCGGCGAGCGTCAATGGCATGTCGCGCATCCTGAGGGGCGGCAAGGTGCTGTGGGAGAAGCCGTTCCTTTCCGGCGAGGAGCATATGAGCCACTCGATCGCCAATCTCGAGCACCACCATTTCAAGTACAGGCTGTTCCGCCAGCCGGGCGACGTGCACGTCCACATGTTCGGCACCGCAACGCTGAGCTTTGCCGACGGGATCAGGACGGAGCCGGGGGACGTGTTCGAAATCTCCGAGCCGGCCTTCGGGCTGCCGCTCAGCAACCCGGTCGCCTGGGACAAGGCGGAGACGGTCAAGGTCAAGGCGCTCTGATGGCAAGGCTGCGGGTCATGGCCCATACCGGCCCCGCTGTCGACGACGCCCTGGCGCTGCCGGGGGGCGGCTGATGTTCGGGCTCATCGGGCGCATCAGGGCCACGCCGGGCCGGCGCGCGGAACTTGCAAGGCTTCTGGTGCAGGAGGATGGCAGCATGCCGGGCTGTCTCAGCTACGTCGTCGCCGAGGATCCGGAGGATGCCGATGCGCTCTGGGTCACCGAGGTCTGGGTGGACCAGGCGGCCCACCGCGCCTCGCTGCAGCTTCCGGCGGTCAAGGCGTTGATCGAACAAGCCCGGCCGCTGATCGCCGGATTCGACAGCCAGAGGCAGACCCATGTGCTGGGCGGGATCGGGCTCAGGCGATGAACCCGCTCGCAAGCTGGCAGTTCTGGGCGCTCGGCTCGGCCGCGTTCGCGGCGCTGACGGCGATCTTCGCCAAGATCGGGGTCGAAAACGTCAATTCCGATTTCGCGACCTTCATCCGCACGATCATCATCCTGATCGCGGCAGGGGCGATGGTGGTGATCACCAATCACTGGCAGGCGCCCGCGACGGTGACGCCCAAGACCTGGACGTTCCTGGTGCTCTCGGGCCTTGCGACCGGCCTCAGCTGGATCTGCTATTTCCGCGCGCTCAAGATCGGCAACGCCGCGCAGGTCGCCCCGATCGACAAGCTGAGCGTGGTGATGGTGGCGATCATTGCGGCAATCTTTCTGGGCGAGAAGATGTCGGCGGTGAACTGGATCGGCGTGGCCCTGATCGGGGCGGGCGCAGTGCTGGTGGCGCTGCAGGTCTAGGGCCGTCTCAGGCCGGCTTCTTGTAGCGGTAGATGCCCACGTCGATCGAGCCCTCGGAAAAGCCCGCCTCGCAATAGCTCAGGTAGTAGACCCATTTGCGCTTGAAGGTCTCGTCGAAGCCGAGCTTCTGGATCTCGTGCCAGCGCTCGAGGAAGCGCTCGCGCCAAAGGGCGAGGGTTCTGGCGTAGCTCAGGCCGAAATTCTGCACGTTCTCGAGCATGAGGCCGACGCGCTTGCCCTGCTCGAGCATGGCCGTTTTGGTGAGCAGCATGCCGCCGGGAAAGATGTAGCGCTGAATGAAGTCGGGCGTCCGCCGGTAGCCGTCGAAATCGGCCTCGTTGATGGTGATGGCCTGGATCGCGGCGGTGCCGCCGGGCTTCAACCGGTCGAACAGGGTCTTGAAGTAGCTCGGCCAGTGCTCCTCGCCCACCGCCTCGATCATCTCGATCGAGCCGATGCGGTCATACTGGCCCTCGGTGTGGCGATAGTCCTCGAAATGGAAGGTGGCGAGGTTGTCGAGGCCCTGGCGGTGGATGCGGGCCTGAGCGTAGGCGAGCTGTTCCCGGGAGAGCGTAATGCCATAGACGGAGGCGCCATATTCCCGGGCCACCGTCTCGGCGAAGCCGCCCCAGCCGCAGCCGATCTCGAGCACGCTGTCGCCGGGCCTGACCCCGGCGGCATCGGCGACGGCGCGGTATTTGGCGCGCTGGGCCTCCTCAAGCGGCTGATCCTGGGAGGAAAAGAGCGCCGACGAGTAGGTCATCGAGGGATCGAGCCACTCGGCATAGAAGTCGTTGCCCAGATCGTAGTGCTCGGAGATGTTCTCCCTGCTGCCGTCGATGGTGTTAGCCCGGCTGAGGTGATAGGCGAGATCCTGCGTCGCCCGTCCGAACCAGCCGGCGCCACGCGGCTGAAACTCGTTGCGGTTCTGGAGGAAATAGCGAAACAGCGCGGTGAGATCGTCCACCTCGACATCGCCGCGCATATAAGCGTGCGCAAAGCCCACCGTTCCGCGGCGCAGCGTCTCGGGGACCACCGAGAAGTTGTGAATGATCAGGCTGGGGTGCTCGCCCGTGCCGGGGCGGCCAAAAGTGCGCGTTCTGCCATTGGGGAAGGTGATGGTCACCGCGCCGCGCCTGGGGCGGCCGATCAGCCGTTCGCCGAACCAAGCCGCCACGCCCGAGGCCGCATGATCCCAAAGCGTCGGACGCCGCTGGCTGCGTTCTACGGCAAGCTTGTCCATTCTGTCCGTTCCAGAGTTCCGACCGCCCGCGCCCCTGACGACGGCAGCCCCGCATGCACAAATGATGGTTGGGCGGTTGTTTCCGCCGTCCATCGCCTTTGCCCGATAATTTAGCGGTCGCAAGGCGATATGCAAGCCGAAGATGGCTCAGGCCGGGATTTCGGCGACGTCGCCCAAGCGGAGCTGCGCGTTCGCCTGACCCTGGTAGTGGTCGAGGCTGAGCGTGCCGGCGAAATGCATCCTGTTGTCGCCCGCGCTCAGCAGGGCCTGTCCGAGCGCGGTGCCCGCGGCGCGAAAGGCGATCGCGCGAAGGCGCGCGCCGTCGTCGGCGGTGAGCTGGAAGCTGACATGGCCCCCCGCCCCCACGATCTGCGCGAACCTCGCGCGGTGGGCGGGGAATGCGAAGACCGGTTGCGGATTGCCGGAGCCATAGGGCCCGGCGCGCTCGATATCGGCCACGAAATCCGGCGTCGCCGCCCGGGCGGAGATGGCCGCGTCGATCTTCAGCGAGGTCAGCCCCCGGGCAATTCCGACCGACTGCGCCAGGGCCTCGGTCAGGTACGCCCGGAAGGCGCCGAGCTGCCCGGGCTTCAGCGTCACGCCCGCAGCCATAGCGTGGCCGCCCCCCTTCTGAATGATATCGGCTTCGACAGCGGCGATGACGGCGCGGCCGAGGTCGACGCCGGGCATGGACCGGCCGGACCCGGTGCCCGTCCCGTCCGGGCTGAGGGCGATGGCGAAAGCGGGACGCTCGAAGCGTTCGCGCAGCCGGGCCGCGACGAGGCCAACCACGCCGGCGTGCCAATTGGCCGAGGCAAGCACGAGAACAGGCGGCCCCTCGCCCTGGCCGATTTCTTCCTCGGCGACGCGCATCGCCTCTTCAAGGGCGGCGGTTTCGACCTTCTGGCGCTCGGCGTTGAGTTCGTTGAGCCGGGCGGCAAGCACCAGCGCCTCGTGCTCGTCGTCGAGGGTGAGAAGCCGCGTGCCCAGCGCGGCATCGCCGATGCGCCCGCCCGCATTGATCCGCGGGCCGACAAGGTAGCCCAAATGATAGGGGTTGAGGGGCCCGGTGACGCGGGCCGCGAGGGCCAGGGCCCCGATGCCGCGATTGGCCTGCCGGCGCGCGACCTCGAGGCCGCGAACGACAAAGGCGCGGTTGAGCCCGGTCAATGGAACGACGTCGCAGACGGTCGCAAGCGCCACCAGGTCGAGCAGCTGCATCAGATCGGGCTGGCCGGTGTCGCCGCGCTGGCGCAGCAGACGGTTGACCGCCACCAGGACCATGAAGGTCACGCCGGCCGCGCAGAGATAGCCCAGACCGGAAATGTCGTCGGGCCGGTTCGGATTGACCAGCGCGTTGGCGGGCGGCAGCTCGCGATCGCTCAGATGGTGGTCGATCACCAGGACGTCGACGCCTCGCGCCCGGGCATGCGCGATGGGCGCATCGCTCACGGTGCCGCAGTCGAGCGTTACGATGAGGTGCGCACCCGCCTCGATGAGCCTGTCCACGGCCGCAATGGAGGGGCCGTAGCCCTCGAAGATGCGGTCGGGAATGTAGACCTGCGGGTCAAGTCCGAAATGCCTCAGATACCGGCTCATCAGGGCGCACGAGCAGGCCCCGTCGACATCGTAGTCGCCGAAAAGCGCGATCTTCTCGTTGTCGGTGATGGCCCGAACGAGCCGGCCCGCCAGCCGGTCCATGCCGGCCATCTCCGAGGGGTCGGGCATCAGACCGCGGATGGTGGGGTTGAGGTATTCATCGGCCTGCTCGATGGCGACGCCGCGCGCGGCCATGATGCGGGCGAGAATTTCGGACACGCCGGTGCGCTGGACGATCGCCTGAGCGATCCGGGCCTGCTGATCGTCGAGCCGATCGACCCAGGCCCGGCCGGTCAGGGAACTGCGCACATCGAGGAAGGGCGTCGCCATGGCCCGGAGGTAGGCCCAAACGGCCCTGCCGTCGAGGCCGGGGAAAAGCGACACGGGCGCGATTTCAAGACCTTCAACGCGATTTTTTCGCACCCACATTTTCCCGCATCGTTCACGATGGGGACCACAATGCTCGGTTCGCGCTGGTTTCGACTTTCCGCCCTGTTCGCGGTGCTCCTGACCGCGTTTTCGCTGACGTTCGTGTCGACGGCGGAAGCCCGCTTCGGCGGCAGCTTCGGCAGCCGCGGCATGCGCACATACCAGACCATCCCGGCAACGCCGACGGTGCCGACCACGACCGGACCGATTCAGCGGAGCATGAATGGCGGGTCCACCTATGCGCCGGGATACGGATACGGTTATGGCTACAACCGGCCGTTCGGCGGCGGCCTGTTCAACGGCCTGGGCGGCTGGCTGCTGGGGGGCCTGTTGTTCTCCGGCCTGTTCGGCATGATCTTTCATGGCGGCTGGATGGGCTTTGGCGGCTTCGGCGGCATCTTCAGCCTGATCATCCAGCTCGCGATCCTCTATTTCGTGCTGCGCTGGCTGTTCCGGCGCTTCGGCTGGCGACAGGCGGCCGCTGGCCCCGGCTACGGAGGATCCTATGACTTCGCCCGGCAGGACTATCCCCCGGGCGGGCCTGGCTACGGCGCGGGCGCGGCTTACGGCCCGGGCAGCGGGCCGAGCGCCGGCGGGCGCGACGAGATCGGCGTGACCAATGCCGACCTCAATATGTTCGAAGCCCGGCTCAAGCAGCTCCAGGACGCCTACTCCCGCGAGGACTACGACGCGCTGCGCCGGATCACGACGCCCGAGGTGATGAGCTACCTGACCGAGGAGCTGGCCCAGAGCGCGGCCAAGGGGCTGCGCAATGAAGTGTTCGACGTGAGGCTGCTGAGCGGGGACGTCGCCGAGGCATGGCGCGAGGGCAGCGACGAATACGCCACAGCCGCAATGCGCTACGAGAGCCGCGACGTGATGCGCAACCGCGCCACCGGGGAACTGGTCTCGGGCGAGGACCGGATCGTCGAGCGGCGGGAGGTCTGGACCTTCGTGCGCCACAACCGCGGCGAGTGGCTGATCAGCGCCATCCAGGGGGCGTAAGTCCGGTCAGGACTAGGGTTTGGGGCGGGCGGTCGAAGAGCCGCCCGCTTGATTTTGAGGGGCCACGCATCTAGATATACAACGTCGCCAATGTATATCCTAGGAGGCTCGATGCAGGTCGCCAAATGGGGCAACAGTCTTGCCATTCGCTTGCCGGCGGCTCTGGTTGAGGCGCTAGAGCTCAAGGAAGGCGACGAGATCGAGCTTCGCGTCGCCGACCGGGATCGGATGGAAGTCAACCGAAAGCCGACGCGCACGGAGTTGATCCGTCGCCTCGACAAGTACCGGGGCCTGCTTCCCGCCGACATCAAGTTCGACCGCGACGAGGCCAATGCCCGGTAGCTTCGCCGACAGCAATGTCTTGCTCTATCTGCTGTCGGCAGACGAGCGAAAGCGGGTGATCGCAACGGAATTGCTCAGCGAGGAACTCACCATTTCGGTGCAGGTCCTCAACGAAGTGACCCTGGTGGCAAGGCGCAAGCATGGGTTGGCCTGGGCTCAGATCAGGCAGTTCATCGACGATCTGGTTCCGCTTGTCGCCATTGAACCGGTGACGATCGAGATTCACCACGCGGGCCGGTCGATCGCGGAACGCTACGGCTTCCGGTTCTACGATTCGCTCATCGTTGCGGCCGCGCTTGGGCGGGCCTGCACGACCCTGTTTTCCGAGGACCTCAATCACGGCCAGAGGATCGGCAACCTCACGATCACCAATCCGTTCGTCTAGCGATGATGGTCCGCAGTGATCCAGCGGACGGTGCGGCTCCAGGAGCGCATCACCAGGGTCGAGGTGCGGACGGAGCCGCGGCGCAGGCGCACGCCATCGAGCAGCGTGCCGTCGGTGACGCCGGTCGCCGCGAACAGCACGTCGCCTGAAGCCAGATCGGCCACTCCGTATTTGCGGTCGGGATCGGAAATCCCCATGCGGCGGGCGCGCTCGCGCTTGTCGGGCGTATCGAGGATCAGCCGGCCCTGCATCTGACCGCCCACGCAGCGCAGCGCGGCCGCGGCAAGCACACCCTCGGGCGCGCCGCCCGAGCCCAGATAGATGTCGATGCCCGATTCCTCGGTGTTGGTGGCGTGGATGATGCCGGCGATGTCGCCGTCGCCGATGAGCTTGATGGGAATGGAGGCGCTGCGCAGCGCATCGATCAGGCCGGCGTGGCGCGGCCGGTCGAGCACGCAGGTGACGATCTCGGTCATCGGCACTCCCTTGGCGTCGGCCAGCGCGCGGACGTTTTCGACCGGGCTGCGATCGAGGTCCACGGTGCCTTCGGGGTAGTTGGCGCCGATGGCGATCTTCTCCATGTAGACGTCCGGGGCATTGAGCAGGCCGCCGCGTTCGGCCATGGCCAAAACGCAGATCGAATCCTGCTGGTTCTTGGCGCATAGCGTGGTGCCTTCGAGGGGGTCGACGGCGATATCCACCCGCGGCCCCTCCCCGCGGCCGACCTCTTCGCCAATGAAAAGCATCGGAGCCTCGTCGCGCTCGCCTTCGCCGATGATGATGCGGCCCTCGATGCGGACGTTTGCCAACTCCTCGCGCATGGCTTCGACCGCAGCATGGTCGGCGGCCTTCTCGTCGCCCTTGCCGCGCCAGCCGGCCGCCGCGATCGCGGCCCGCTCGGTGACGCGGACAAGTTCGAGAGTGAGGGAGCGGTCGATGATCGCGGGCTCGCGCCCGCCGTCAGTTTTGGTGAGATGCACTAGAGGGCCTCGATACGGATCATCTGCGGCTCGCCGACTATGAACCCGTCGGCCGCGATCTTCGCAAGCGCTTCGCGCACGGACTGTTCCAAAGTCGAATGGGTGAGCAGCACGATGGTCCTGAGGCCCTCGGCTCCCTGGGGGGCGTCGGTGACGCGCAGGTCGGCGCGCTGGATGACGCTTTCGAGCGATATGTTGGCCTCGGCCATGCGCGAGGCGATGGCGGCGAAGGCGCCCGGCACGTCGCGGGCATTGAGGCGGATATAGTAGCCGCCCTCATGGGCCCGCATGGGCGCCCGCCTGTAGGGGACGAGCTCCTGGCTCGGCACCCCCAGGGGCGGCACCCGCGTGCCGCGGGCGATGTCGAGAATATCCGAAAGCACAGAGGAGGCGGTGGGCGCTCCGCCGGCGCCGGGGCCGGCCAGGAGCAGCTCATGCACGAGGTCGGTTTCGAGGGCCACGGCGTTGAGCACGCCGTCGACGCCGGCGATCGGCGAGTGCCGCGGCACCAGCGTGGGGTGGACGCGCTGTTCGAGCCCCTCGGCCGAGCGCTGCGCGATGCCCAGGAGCTTGATCCTGTAGCCGAGATCGCTGGCGACCTTGATGTCCGCCTGGGTGATCGAGGTGATGCCCTCGACGAACACTTCGTCGGGGGCGATTTCGCAGCCGAAGCAGAGCGAACTCAGGATCGCGAGCTTGTGGGCGGTATCGAAGCCGCCGACGTCGAAGGTCGGATCGGCCTCGGCATAGCCCAGCTCCTGAGCCTCCCTGAGGGCCTCGGCGAAGCTCGACCCGGCGGAGTTGCCGCCCTCCCCGGTCATGCGGGTGAGGATGTAGTTGCAGGTGCCGTTCATGATCCCGTACACGCGGGCAATGCGGGCCGAACCGAGCCCCTCGCGCAGCGTCTTGATGACAGGGATGCCGCCGGCGACCGCGGCCTCGAAACCGAGCTGGGCGGCGTTGTCCTCGGCGATGCGGGCCAGAGCCACACCGTGCCGGGCGAGCAGCGCCTTGTTGGCGGTGACCACTGGCCGGCCCATTTCGAGCGCGGCGCGCACGGACGCTAGGGCCGGCCCGTCTTCGCCGCCGATCAGCTCGACGAAGAGGTCGATCCCCTCCCAGCGGGCGAGCGCCACCGGATCGTCGAACCAGGTGAGGCTGGAAAGGTCGATGCCGCGCTCGCGGGAACGGTTGCGGGCGGACACCGCCGTGACCACAACCTGCCGGCCCAGCTTGCGCGTCAGCTCGCCGCCGTCCTTCTGGAGGATGCGAACCAGCGTGCCCCCGACATTGCCAAGCCCGGCGACGCCTACGCGCAAAGGCGGGGCGGCCGGGGCCTCGGCCTCTTCGGCCATGGCCTTGAGGATGCGGGCGCGCGTGTCGCTGCGCGGCTCGCGGCCCTCGCGCAGGTCGAACACGAACAGAGGGTCCCCGGCGATCTGCCGGCCAAAGCGGGTGGGCGTCCAGCCGCGCGCGGCGATGAAGTTCTCAATGGCCTCGCGGAACGACTCGATCTCGGACATTTCGCGTCTCCTATGGTCGGGCGGCGTCATGCTAGGCATTCGCCTATTCGTCAATAGGATTTCGCGGCCGGCGGTTCAACCGCCCTGGCGCAGACGCCACCAGGTCAGGGCCGCGATCTTGCGCCAGTCCGGGATATCGGAGGCGAGGTCGTAAGGGTGGTCGAGATCGAGGCGGGCAAGCTGCGCACGCAGCACGGCGATGGACGCAAAAGCCGGACGCAGGGCCGGGGCAAGCGCCCCAATGGCGCGGGCCGCCTCGCCCAGGTGCCGGGCGGCCATTTCGGCGAGGCGGGTGAGCGCGACGGTGAGGCGCTCATCGGGCTGGCCCGAGAGCACGTCTTCGGGGCGCAGCCCGCAGATGGCGAAGACATCCATCGGCAGGAAGATGCGGCCCTGCCTGGCGTTGTGCCCGAAGGCGCGCAGGTGGCCGATCAGCGCGTGCGCAACGCCCAGATGGCCGGCGGCGTCGCCGGGTTCGACGGGCCGGCCGGCGTTGAGGATCATGGCGCCAAGCTGGTAGAGCGCCGACACCGTCTCGCCCGCATAGCCCTCGAAGGTGGGCGTGTCGGGCATGGGGTCGTGGTAGAGGTCGAAGCGGCGGGCGCCGAGCAGGCGCGTCAGGGCCGGCACGGGCAGCCCATAATCCTCGATCGCGGCGAGCAGGGCGTCGGCCAGAGGGTTCTGCCGGACATTGCCGTGACCTTTGCCCGTGAGCGCGTCGGCCCACCACTGCAGGCGGATTTCTCCGGCGGCCGGTTCCCTCGCGCGCTCCGGGACTGAGGCGATATCGGCATTGAAGGCGTAAAGCGCGGTCACCGCGTGACGCTGCGGCTCGGGGATGACCAGCGTTGCCAGGTAGCGGTCGCGGTCGCGGGCCCTGAGTTCGCCAGCGACGTGCGCGGCCGTCTGAGGCTTCACCGGGGAGAATCGACTGCGATCAGCGCCGCTCCCACGGCCCGGTTTTCCCCGAGCAGAATGTTGTAGGTCCTGACGGCGCCGCCGGTGGCGATCGCCTCGACGATGATGCCGCGGTCGCGCAGGGCCTGGCGTATGGCCCTGTCGAAGCCGGCAATGTCGCGGCCAAGGCCCACCAGCAGCACATCGATGCGGCCGGCGGCATCGAAGACGGGCGCGAGGTTTTCGAACGTGATGCCGCCCGGTTCGGCCACCTGCCAGGCATGCATGCCGGTCGGCAGGCAGAGAAGCGAGCCGCGATGGCTCATACCGGCGAAGCGGAAGCCGCCATTGCCGTAGCCGTCGATCGGCGCCTGGTACGGGTAAAAGCCCTGCCCCGGCTCGGCCATGAGGCGGCCTCGGCTATACCGCGGCGCCGTCGGCGCGCTTGGGGATCTTGGCCGCCTTGCTGTCGGCAGGCGCGTCGGAACGGGCCTTCAGCCCGAAGTAGATGAGGATCGGGCCGCCGATGAAGACCGAGGAATACATGCCGAAGATCGAGCCGAAGGTCATGGCGATGGTGAAGCCGCGGATGGATTCGCCGCCGAAGAAGACCAGCGGGAACAGCGCGAGAAGGATGGTGAACTGGGTGAGCGAGGTTCTCACGATGGTCTGATTGATCGACAGATCGATCAGCTCGGGCAGCGACATCTTCTTGTATTTGCGCAGGTTCTCGCGGATGCGGTCGGAAATGACCACGGTCTCGTTGAGACTGAGGCCCACCAGGGTCAGCACCGCGGCAATCGAGGAGATGTTGAACTCGAGCCCGGCGACCGAGAAGAGCCCGATGGTCATGATCACATCGTGCGTGGTGGTGGTGATGGCGGCGAGCGCAAACTGCCACTCGAAGCGGAACCAGACATAGATCAGGATGGCAACCAGAGCGACGAGCACGGCGGTGATGCCCTTGGTCGTCAGCTCGCCGGACACCTGCGGCCCAACGGTTTCGGTGCGCCGGACCTCGTAGCTTTGCCCCTGCACGGCGTCGCGGACCTTGTTGACGGCGGCCTGCTGCGCGGCGTCCCCGCCGGGCTGCTGCTGCACACGCACAAGCACATCCTGCGGGCTGCCGAACTGCTGCACCTGGACGTCGCCCAGGCCCAGCCTGTCGAGCGACTCCCTGATCTTGCCGGGGTCGGCGGCGCCCTGCCCGGTGTACTGGAGCTCGATCGCGGAGCCGCCGATGAAATCGATCCCGAGGTTGAAGCCCCTGGTGAAGGCCGAGCCGATCGCCAGAAGCGAGATGATCACCGAGAAGACGATCGCGTAGCGCGAGATCTTCATGAAGGGGATCTTGGTGCCATCGGGAATGAAGCGGAAGACCTGGATCTTGAGGGTCTTGGGCCGGCGGAGGCGATACCACAGGCCAACGAAGTAGAGCGTCACGGTGTAGGAGGTGAACAGCGAGGTGAGGATGCCCAGCGCCAGCGTGACGGCAAAGCCCTGTACCGGCCCCGAGCCCAGGAAATAGAGCACGATGGCGGCGATGAGCTGCGTCAGGTGGCTGTCGATGATGGTGCCCCAAGCGCGCTTGAAGCCGGCATCGATGGCCGCGAGGATGGATTTTCCGGCCCGCAGCTCCTCGCGGATGCGCTCGTAGATGAGCACGTTGGCGTCGACCGCCATGCCGATGGTGAGGACGATGCCGGCAATGCCGGGCAGCGTGAGGGTCGAGCCCAGCATCGACAGGGCGGCGATGATGAGCACGATGTTAAGGACGAGCGAAATGTCGGCGAACAGGCCGAAGAGCCCGTAGGCGACGACCATGAAGGTGACCACGAGGATGGCCGCGACCACGCCCGCGGTCACGCCCGCCTTGACGGAGTCGGCGCCCAGGCTCGCGCCCACCGAATGCTCCTCGGCGACATCGAGGGTCGCCGGCAGCGCGCCGGCGCGCAGGAGGACGGCCAGGTCGTTTGCGGACTGGGGCGTGAAATTGCCGGTGATCTGTCCGGAGCCGCCGGTGATCGGCTGCTGGATGGTCGGGGCGGTGATGACCTGATTGTCGAGGACGATGGCGAAACGCTTGCCGACGTTCTTGCTGGTAATCTCGCCGAAGACGATGGCCCCGTGGGTATTGAAGCTGAAGCTCACCACCGATCGGCCGGTCTGCTGGTCGAAGCCGGGCTGGGCGTTGGTCAGGTCCTCGCCGCCAAGCTCGACATTCTCGTTGAGCAATTCCTCGGCGGGGCCGTTGGCCCCATCGGCGCTCGGCACGATTTCGTAGCCGGCCGGAATCCCCTGAGCCCTGGCCTGGTCCGCGGTCATGGTGGGGTGAACCAGGTGGAACTCCAGGCGCGCGGTCTTGGAGATCAATTCCTTGAGATGCTGGGAATCGTTGAAGCCCGGCACCTGCACCAGCACGCGGTCGGCGCCCTGACGCTGGATGATCGGCTCGGTTGTGCCGACCTCGTCGATGCGCTTGCGGATCACTTCCATCGACTGCGCGATGAGCGAGGACATGCGGTCCTTGAGGCCCGCCTCCGACAGGGCGATGGTGAGCTTGCCATCGGCCGTCTCGCCAAATTCGAGTTCCTGCGTCCCGCCCATCCCGAGCACGCCGTTGCCGGTCTGAAGCTTTTGCAGGACCTGCTGCGCCTTGGCCTTCTGGCTGGGATCGGTGAGCTCGACGGTCAGGCCCTTGTCGGTGGTGGTGATGATGTTGCCGATACCGTTCTCGCCGGCCAGAAGCTGGCGGGCGTCACGGCGCAGCGCCTTCAGCCGCTCGTCGATCACCGATTGCTGGTTGACCTGCAGCAGCAGGTACGAGCCGCCCTGCAGGTCGAGGCCCAGCGTCATGCCGTTGTGTGGCACCCAGCCGGGCCAGGTCGCGGTCTGGTCCTTGGAGAAGAAGTTCGGCAGGGCAAAGGCGATCCCGAGCACGGCGACGACAAGGATGATCGCGGTGCGGAGGGGAGAGAACTGCAACATAAGCGGGAATCGTCCTTGCGGTTGACCGATCAGGACGCTTTGGCGTCGGAGACCGGATTGGCCTTGTTGCGCACGTCGGTGACCATCGAGCGCACGACCTTGACGCGGGTGCCCTGGGCGATCTCGACCTCGAGGTCCTCCCCGTCGACGGCCTTGGTGACCTTGCCGACGATGCCGCCGCTGGTCACAACCGTATCACCGCGCGAGATCGAGGACAGCATCTGCTGCTGCTGCTTCATACGCTTTTGCTGCGGACGGAAGATCAGAAGCCAGAAGATCACCACCAGAAGCAGGATCGGGGCGAACTGGATCAGCAGGTCGCTGACCCCGCCGGTGCCGGGTGCGGCAGGAGTGCCGGGGCTCTGCGCGAGAGCGGCGGTCACGAACATTGAGGTCTCCTTGAATGGACTGTCGGCTTGTCAAAACGCCGCGGTTAATCGCATATAGGCTGCGTTTCCGGCAATGGAACAATCCATCCGGTCGAAAGCGCGCGGACTATATAGTCCGCCCCGATTCATTGCAAAGACGTTCGACCGGCCGGTTTCCGGCCATTTCGACGCAGGATTTCTGGCCCCAATGACCGACGAAACCCTCACGCAGATCGCCGCGTCGCTGGAGCGTATTGCCCGACGCCTCGAAGCTCTCGGGCCAGGCCCGGAGGCGGACGGCCCCCTGCTGGGGAGCGCCGACGCCTATCATTGGGATGCCGCCGCCAGCAGGCTCGTGGCCGTGCCAAGGGTTTCCCGGGTGCCGTTCGGCCTGCTCAAGGGCATCGACAATGTGCGCGATACGCTGCTCGCCAATACCGAGCAGTTCGCCCGAGGCCTGGGCGCCAATAACGCCCTGCTTTGGGGTGCGCGCGGCATGGGCAAGAGCTCGCTGGTCAAGGCCGTGCATGCCGAAGTGGCCGGACACGTGGGCGGACGGCTGATCCTGGTCGAAATCTCGCGCGAAGATATCGAAAGCCTGCCAAGGCTGATGCGCATGATCGCCGCCGAGCCGGCGCGCTTCATCATCTTCTGCGACGATCTGAGCTTCGACAAGGACGAGACGAGCTACAAGTCGCTCAAGGCCATCCTCGAGGGCGGACTCGAAGGTCGGCCCGAGAACGCCATCTTCTACGCGACGTCGAACCGGCGGCACATGATGCCACGGGAGATGATCGACAATGAGCGAGCTACCGCCATCAATCCCGGCGAAGCGATCGAGGAGAAGGTGTCGCTGTCGGACCGCTTCGGCCTCTGGCTGGGCTTTCACAACTGCGACCAGCCGACCTATCTCGAAATGATCCGAGGCTATTGCGACGCCTATGGGCTCGAAATCGACGACGAGACGCTCGCGGCGCAGGCGATCGAATGGTCCCAGACCCGCGGCGCCCGCTCCGGCCGCGTCGCCATCCAGTTCGTGCGCGACCTGGCGGGGCGGATGGGCAAGGCGATCTAGGCAGTCGGCAGTCGGCAGTCGGCAGGCTGTCGGCGGTCGCTATCTTCCGACTGCCAACTGCCACCTGCCGATTCCTCCCTACCCCGCCAGCAGCGGGATCGGATCGACGGGCGTTGCGCCCTGGCGGAGCTCGAAGTGGAGCTGCGGGCGGCTGACCGAGCCGGTCATGCCGACGGTGCCGATGTTGTCGCCCCGGCTGACATTGTCGCCCTTGCTGACGCTGGTCGAGCCGAGGTGAGCGTAGGCCGAGACATAACCGTTGGGGTGCCGGATGAGGATGAGGTTGCCGTAGCCCTCGACGCCCGAACCCACATAGATGACGGTGCCGTTCTCGGCGGCGCGCACGGCGCTTCCTTCCGGCGCATCAATGTTGATGCCGGTTCCCTTGGACGCGATGAAGTCGGTTATCACCTTGCCGGAGACGGGCCAGCGGAACTTGTCGGCCCCCGACATCTGCGGCTCGGGTGCCGCCACCTTCACGGGCGCGGGATCGACCTTAGCGACCTGCACCGGCGGCTGGGCCTTGGACTGGGCGGGATCCACGAGCCTGGGGTCGGTGATGGCGGCCGTCTTGGGGACCGGCTTGGACGAGGTGGGCGCTTCGACGGGCGCTATGCTCGCGACCTTGGTGGCCGGGGCCTGGGGCCGCGTCATGCCGGGAATGACCAGCTTCTGGCCGACATAGATGCGGTCGGGCGAGGTGATGCCGTTGGCCTGCATGATCGCCTGCGCGGTGACCCCATATTTGCGCGCGATGGTGTAGAGCGACTCTCCACTCTCGATGGTGTGCGTAAACGCGTTGGGCGGAATGGCCGGCGCGCTGGCGGGCAAAGTGCCAAGATTGTGCGGCGGGGTACCCGGTCCCAGCGAGGCAATCTTGGGCGCCGGATCGGGATTGGCGAGCTGGGGCTGGGCGGACATGCTGGAATTCCCTGAGAGAGGCGGCAGAGAGGTGGTCGACACGGTACCGGGCGGGGCGCTGCCGGTGACAAGCCCACCGGCGCCGCTGCCGTCGATATCTTCGGGCGGAATGTAGGGACCCGCGGCAACGCGGGTCGATTGCGGCGCAATGGGTTGCAGCGCCATCGGCATGGTCTGCGAGCCACCGACCTGGTTGACGGAACCGGTCGAACCGGTGACGTCGCCGCCCAGCCCAAGGCCGAGCGAGGAACAGCCTGCCAGCGATGCCGAGCCCATCAGCAAACCGGCGAACGCGGTAATCCTGAGCGCCTGACCGGCAACGCCTTTACTCATCCGTCCAACTCGTACGCGAACTACTCGATGGACGTAACGATAGGCATTTTAGGTAAAGACGAGTTTAAGGCGTCTCTCGTTTTGCGCGGGGGCGCCGGCCGCGATTCAGCGGCGATTAGGGTTAAGCCGGAGCGCCGTTTCAGGCGGCGCGAGGCCCCCTCGCCCAAGCGCGAACCTGCCGGCGCCAATTGCGCCGGGGCCCGCTTTCGCAGACCTACTTCGCCGCCGCGCTCAGCGGCACGACGTTGCTGCCGCGCTCGCCCTTGCTGAGGAACTTGCGGATGTTGCGCGCGGCCTGGCGGATGCGCTGTTCGTTTTCGACCAGGGCCAGACGCACATATTGGTCGCCGTATTCGCCAAAACCGACGCCCGGGGCGACGGCGACGCCGGTCTCCTCGATCAGCAGCTTGGCGAATTCGAGCGACCCCAGCCCGGCAAACTGATCGGGGATCGGCGACCAGACGAACATGGTGGCCTTAGGCGAAGGTATGTTCCAGCCGGCGCGGGCGAAGCTTTCGACCATCACGTCGCGCCGCGTGCGGTAGGTGCGGCGCACCTCGTCGATGACATCATCGGTGCCGTTGAGGGCGGCCGCCGCCGCGACCTGGATCGGGGTAAAGGCGCCATAGTCCAGATAGGACTTCACGCGAGTGAGCGCCGCGATCAGCCGGTCGTTGCCGACGGCAAAGCCGACGCGCCAGCCAGGCATGGAGTATGTCTTGCTCATCGAGGTGAACTCGACGGCGATGTCGATGGCGCCGGGCACTTCGAGGATGGAGGGCGGCACATCGTCATCGAAATAGATCTCGGCATAGGCGAGATCGGAGAGGATGAAGATACTGTGCGCTTTGCAGTAGGCCACGACCTGCTTGTAGAAATCGAGGCTCGCCGTATAGGCGGTCGGATTGCTCGGATAGTTGAGCACAAGCGCGATGGGCTTGGGGATCGAGTGGCGCACGGCCCGGTCGAGCGCGCGCAGGAAGTCTTCGCCGGGCTCGGCCGGCATCGAGCGCACCACCCCGCCCGACATGATGAAGCCGAAAGCGTGGATGGGATAGGTCGGATTGGGGACGAGCACGACATCGCCGGGCGCGGTGATCGCGGCGGCCATGTTGGCGAAACCCTCCTTGCTGCCCAGGGTCGCGACGACCTGGGTGTCCGGGTTCACCTTCACCCCGAAGCGCCGACCGTAGTAGCTCGCCTGCGCCTTGCGCAGCCCAGGGATTCCCCTCGAGGACGAATAGCGGTGCGTGCGGGGATCCTTCACGGTCTCCTTGAGCTTTTCGACGATGTGCTCAGGAGTGGGCATGTCGGGGTTGCCCATGCCCAGGTCGATGATGTCCACGCCCTGGGCGCGCAGCCGGGCCTTGATCGGGTCGATATGGGCGAACACGTAGGGCGGCAGGCGGCGGATGCGGTGGAAGTCTTCGTTCATGGCGAACCTCGGAATCGACGCGACTGCACGGGCGGGTGAAGGATGGGCCGGCTATTGTCGCGGAATTATGTTTGGGCGGAATTAAGGACCAGTTCGGCCTCTCGCCCGGCTCGTCGGGTTCCGCTCTCTCCGGTCGCGCGGCGACCCAGTGGAGAGAGCTAGCGAGCGGCGGCGGCCGCTGCCCGAAGGGCAGTCGTCACCCAGATCAGCGGAATGTACTTCCGAAGCAGCATGCCCCGTTCATAGGAGCGCGCGCCGCAAAAGTCCAGCCGGCGACGCCGGGCGATCAGCGGGGAATGGGGGGCAGATGGGCCAGAAACTGCTGCGCGCTCGCAGCCCAGGAGAAACCTTCGGCATAGGCGCGGCAGGGCGCGCGCGAGATGTCGAGGGCCTTGAGGGCGGCGACGCGCAGGTCGGCATCGAGGACGCCAACCGCGGCATGGCCGATGACGTCGATGGGTCCGGTGACCGGGTAGGCGGCGACGGGCGTGCCGCTCGCCAGCGCCTCGAGCATCACCAGGCCGAAGGTGTCGGTACAGCTGGGGAACACGAAGACGTCGGCGGAGGCATAAAGGCGCGCGAGTTCCTCGCCATGCCGCACGCCCAGGAACGTCACCTCGGGGTGCATGGCCTTCATCTGCCTCAGGCTCGGGCCGTCGCCGACCACCAGCTTGGTGCCGGGCAACGCCAGGCTCAGGAACGCTTCGATGTTCTTTTCCACCGCGACGCGGCCCACATAGAGGAAGATGGGCCCGTCATAGGGCAGCGCGGTGCGCTTTTCCGGCGCGAACAGTTCGGTATCCACGCCCTTGGTCCACACTTCGACATTGGCGAAGCCGCGCTGCTCGAGCACGCTCTTGAGGTAGGGCGTGCCCACGAGGCAGACCGTCGCCGGCGCGTGAAAGCGCCTCACGATCGGGTAGGTCAGCGCGACCGGCACCGGCAGGCGGGCGCGCAGATATTCGGGAAACTGGGTGTGATAGGCGGTTGAGAAGGGCAGCTTGTGGCGCAGGCAGTAAGCGCGGGCGATCCAGCCAAGGGGCCCTTCGGTGGCGAGGTGGATCGCGTCGGGGTTGAGCTGGCTGATACGCCGGATCACGGGCCCGGGGGTGGTGAGCGAAAGCCCGATCTCGCCATAGCCGGGCATAGGGACCGTGCGATAGTCGGCGGGGGTGATGAGGTGCACCGCAATGCCGAGGCGGCGCAGTTCTTCCGCCGTCCGCTCGATGGTGCGGACGACCCCGTTCACCTGGGGGTACCAGGCGTCGGTGACGATCAACACCGAACGCGGCGTCGCCGCCATGCTGCCTACCCCCTCTGCCCCGCGGCAGTTCCGCCCCGGGGTCATATCTGCACGGTTGGCGCGGCGGCGTCGAGGTCAGCGGGCCGCGAAGAATGGAAGTTCCACACCCGAGCCGACGAGCACGATGACGAGCTGGATGAGGGAAAAAAGCACGGTCAGGCCGGGAAGTACGAGGCGCAGCCCCGCCGCGGCAGCCGCGCTGCGGCCGGCATTGCCCCAGCGGTTGATGGCGAGGGTCACGAGCCAGACCGCCGCGACCGCGAGCGGCATCTGCAGGAGCGCAAGGTTGCGCGGCAGCGTGGAGTCCACCTGGCCGTCCAGCCCCCAGTGAACCGGAAGCTGTCTGCCCTCGGGGACGAGCAGGAAGCCCGCAAGCGTGATGGCGGCGAAAAGGGCGAGAAGCGCAAGGTTGAGGAGCGTGCCGACGCTCCTTGAGGGGGCTGCCCCCGGCCCCGGTTCGGGTGTGCCCATGCGGGCCTCCCTCGGAAAAGACAAGGGCCGGGATTGCTCCCGGCCCTGCAAACAGCGTCCAGCGCTCAGCGCTTGGAGAACTGGAACGAGCGGCGGGCCTTGCGCTTGCCGTATTTCTTGCGCTCGACCACGCGGCTGTCGCGGGTGAGGAAGCCGCCCTTCTTGAGGACCCCGCGGAGCTCGGGCTCGTAGTGGGTCAGCGCCTGGCTGATGCCGTGGCGCACCGCGCCGGCCTGGCCGCTGAGGCCCCCGCCCGAGACGGTCGCGACGATATCGTACTGATCCTTGCGGGCCGCCGCGACGATCGGCTGCTGCAGGATCATCTGCAGCACAGGCCGGGCGAAGAAGACGTTGAAGTCCTTGCCGTTGACGGTGATCTTGCCCGAGCCGGGCTTCACCCAGACGCGCGCGATGGCATTCTTGCGCTTGCCGGTGGCGTAGGCGCGGCCCTGCTTGTCGAGCTTTTGCACATGAACCGGAGCCGCCGGCTGGGCGGGCGCGGCCGACGTCGAACCGAGGTCTTCGAGGGAGTTGATCGTCTCGGCCATCAGTCGGCCCTCACATTCTTCTTGTTCATGGCGGCGACGTCGAGCTTTTCGGGCGCCTGCGCCTCATGGGGATGCTTGTCGCCCGCATAGACACGCAGATTCTTCATCTGCTGGCGGCCGAGCGGGCCGCCCGGGATCATGCGGCGCACGGCGTTCTCGAGCACGCGCTCGGGGAAGCGGCCGTTGAGCAGCTGGCGCTGGCTGCGCTCCTTGATCCCGCCGGGAAAGCCGGTGTGCCAGAAGAATTTGCGCTGATCGAGCTTCTTGCCCGTGAGCCGCACCTTCTCGGCATTGATGACAATGACATTGTCGCCCATGTCCATGTTGGGCGTATAGGTCGGCAGATGCTTGCCGCGCAGGCGGAGCGCCACGATGGAGGCCAGACGACCGACAACGAGGTCGGTGGCGTCGATCAGCACCCATTTCTTCGTGATGTCACTCGGCTTGGCCGTGTAGGTCGACATCGGAATTTCCTCAGGAATTGGCGGTCCACCGCCGATTGGGTGGCGCGTGTATAGCGGGGATTCGCAGGCCGTCAAGCG
>DASZSH010000082.1:0-8723 GCA_035548755.1 Devosia sp. | reverse complement strand
GCACGGTTCGGCCCCTATGACAGGATGTTCCACCGCATGTTCGCGGGGGAGAATTTCGCGTTCGAGACCGTGCGGCTCAGCGAGGGCCAGCCGCTTCCCGATCCCGCGGAGCTCGATGCGGTGCTGGTCACGGGCTCGTCGGCGGGCGTTTATGACACGCACTATCCGTGGATGGAGCCACTCCGCGCCTTCATCCGCGCCGCCTACGCGACGAAGACGCCGATGCTGGGCATTTGCTTTGGCCACCAGATCATGGCCGATGCGCTCGGGGGCGACGTGCGTAAGTCTGAGAAGGGCTGGGGGTTGGGCCGCCACGTTTACGAGGTCAGGTCGAGGCCGCCGGCGATAGGCGGCGAGCTGCCCGAGTTCGCTATCGCCTGCTCGCATCAGGATCAGGTGATCGTGGCTCCCGAAGATGCCGAGGTCTTCCTGAGTTCGGAATTCACCCCCAATGCCGGCCTGGCGTACAGGAACGGCGCCGCCCTCAGCCTGCAGCCGCATCCCGAGTTCGAGGACAACTACACCATCGCGCTCGCCGAGATGCGGCGCGGCAAGGCGCCAGACGCGCTTATCGATGCGGCCATCAAGTCGGTCGAGCGCGCCTCCGACAGCGCGGAAGTCGCCGGCTACCTCGCGGCGTTTCTCAGGCGTGCCTAACGGCCGCCGCTGGCGCCAAGGGCGCGCTGCAGCTCCCCCTTGCTCATACGGGAGCGGCCGTCGATGTGGTGCCGCTTTGCCTGCTCGTACAGTTCCGCCTTGGTCGGCCCGTTCAGCCGGCCGGACCCACCGGACGCGCGACGGCGGCTGGTCGAACGCGCTCCCTTGGCAAGGGTGCGGCGCTGGGCATCGCGGCCCTCCTTTTCGGCTTCAGCCGTGCGGCCGCGTCGCTCTCTGGATTTGGTCTTGCTCAGGTTCCCCCGGTTCTTCCTCGGCGAGTTGCGATTGGATGAGCCGGACTCGTTGAGGGCGATGGCGATCGCCTGCTTGCGGCTCTTTACCTTGCGACCGCTGCCACTTTCGAGCTCGCCTTTCTTGTATTCGTGCATCACCCTTTCGGTGGTGGCTCTCTGACCTTTCGACTGCGGCATCAAAACCTCCTCAGTTGGCAGTGTTGGCTGTAACGCCACTCATTTGTGGAGGTTCACGCGCCAGACACGATTGCGTCGATTATGCCGTGGCGAGGGCCGCGATTTCGCCGCGAAGCACGTCAATGCCGCGGCCAGTCTCGGAGGAGGTGACGATGAGCTCGGGATGCGCGGCAGGACGTCGCGCAATCGCCGTCGACGTTGCGGCGACGGTCTCGTCCAGTTCCTGGGCCGAAGGCTTGTCGGCCTTGGTGAGGATGATCTGGTAGCTCACGGCGGCGCGGTCGAGCTCGTTCATGACCGTGAGGTCGTTGGCCTTGAGGCCGTGCCGCGCATCGACGAGCACGTAGACGCGGCGCAGGTTCGGGCGCCCCACGAGATAGGCGTGGATCAGTTTCGTCCAGGCGCCAACCTTGTCGCGCGGGGCCTGCGCAAAGCCGTAGCCCGGCATATCGACGATCCGCAGCGGCGCTGAAAGGGACTCGAAGACGTTGAGCTCTTGCGTGCGTCCCGGCGTGTTCGACGTGCGAGCGAGCGCTCGCGTTGCAGTCAGGGCGTTGATGAGGGACGATTTGCCGACATTGGAGCGGCCGGCAAAGGCGATCTCCGCGCGATCGGGCTCGGGCAGGTCGGCAATGCGCACGCAGCCCCGCACAAAGGCAAAGGGTTTTGCGAACAGCAGCCGGCCGGCTTCGAGATCGACGGTTGGAGACATGCGGGGTTCCTTAGGGGCTTGCCGCAGGGAGGTCTAGAGCGGGTAACCGAAGGCCCGGCGTTCCAGGCCCATCTGCGTGAGGGCGCGGCTGAACTCCGGCCAGTTCTTGACCTTGAAGGCGACCGTCTTCTCGCGGTCCTGCCTGGTGAGGCCGGCAACCGGAAAACTCAGCGGCATGCGAAGGGTAATGCCGACCTGCGCGACCGCCATCACGAAACGCCGCAGCACGGACTCGACGGGGACGTTGATGTGCGTCTCGTAGCGCAGGACCGGCAGCGGGAATGCGCGCCGCTCGAGCCAGGCCTTCCAGTGCGCGTACCATGCTTCCTGCTGGTCGAGCCACACGGCGAAACGCTCCGCGTCCAGCTTGACCTTGACGGATGTGAGGTCGGTGTCGCGCCAGGCGCCGAGGGCGGTTGCCTTGGCCAGCGACACATAGGTGTCGATCGAACGGCGAAGGACGAAGATTGCCCGCATTCCGGGCCGGTTCAGCAGGTCCCGTTCGACCAAGTCGCGCGGCAGAGCCGATGTCGCCTTGAGCACGACCAGCGAGCAGCTCCGCGCGAGAGCCTCGCGCTCGGCTAGCTCGATACGGCTGGCGACGTCGTTCAGACCTTCGGAGAGAAGGCCGTCGCAGGGAGCGACGGCCTCGAAATTGCGCAGCAGGGCGAAGAGGTGTCCCGCACCGGTCCGCGGGCCGGTGATGACCGTGACCCCGTCCACCTGCCTTACGTGGTCGCCTTGGGCTTGCGCAGCCCCAGCGAGGTCAGGATGTTGCCGAACAGATCCACCTCGGCGCCGTGCCGCTTCATGATGAACCATTGCTGGCAAATGGAGAGGAAGTTGTTCCAGCTCCAGTAGATCACCAGGCCGGCCGGGAAGGTGCCCAGCATGAACGTGAAGACCACTGGCATCCAGTTGAAGACGAGCTGCTGAGCCGGGTCCGCCTGGGGCGGATTGAGCCGCATCTGCACCCACATCGTGATACCCATGATGATCGGCCAAACGCCGAGGTGCGCAAGGCCGCCGACGATCGGCAGAAGCGTCGGATCCCAGGGGATCAGGCCAAAAAGCGTGAAGATGTTGGTGGGGTCCTGCGCCGCGAGGTCCTGGATCCAGCCGAAAAATGGCGCATGCCGCATCTCGAGGCTGATGAAGATCACGGTGTAGAGCGAATAGAATACGGGAATCTGCACGAGGATCGGCCAGCAGCCCGAGAGCGGATTGATCTTCTCGCGCTTGTAGAGCTCCATCATGGCCTGCTGCTGGGCGGCGCGGTCGTCCTTGAAGCGTTCCTGGATCTGCTTCATCTCCGGCTGCACGCGGCGCATGGCGGCCATGGAGGCATAGGAGCGGTTGGCCAGCGGGAAGAACAGCGCCTTGACGATCACCGTCAGGATCAGCATGGCGATGCCGAAATTGCCGACCACGCCATAGAGGAAGCGCAGCAGGTAGAACATCGGCTTGGTGATGAAGAAGAACCAGCCCCAATCGATCAGGAGCTCGAGCCGGTCGAAGTGGTACTGGCTCTCATAGGAGGCGATTACCGCTTCTTCCTTGGCCCCCGCGAAGACATAGCTCTTGTCCTCGGCGGTCGATCCGTTCGTCACGGTCACCGGCGTGGTGTCGACGAAGCTCGTCTGATACTCGTCGATGTTGTTGGGCTTGAGATAGGTGAACTGGGCATTGATCGTGGCGCCGGGGTTGGCGATCACGGTAGTCGCCCAGTATTTGTCGGTGAAGCCGAGCCAGCCGCTGGTGTTCTCGAACTTGTCCACCTTGTCGTTCTGCAGGTCGGAATACTTCTTGCTGACCTGGTTGTTGGACGCCAGGACGCCGACCGGACCCTCGTGCTGGACAAAGAAGTTCTGCACCTTGGGCGTGCCCTCGCGCACCACGCGCGCATAGGGGAAGAGCTGGACATCGGCGCCCGACTTGTTCTCGACCGTCTGGGTGACGGTGAACAGGTAGTTGGCGTCGACGGCAAAGGTCCGCTGGAAGATAAGTCCGGCGCCGTTGTCCCAGGTGAGGGTCACCGGCGTCTGCGGCGTCAGTTTTGCTCCGGATTGGGCGCTCCAGAGGGTCGTTGCCTGCGGCACCTTCACGTCGGCGCCGTTGGCGGGCACCCAGCCCTGCTCGACATAGTAGGCGTAGGGTACGCCCTCTTTGGTGGTCACGCCGGAAGGCGAGAGCAGGGTTATGATCGGCGAGGCCGGGTCCACCGTCTCGGTGTATTTCTTGAGCTCCAGGTCATCGAGCCGGCCGCCGGTCAGGTTGATCGAGCCCTTCAGGGCCGGCGTGTCAATGCTGATGCGCGGAGTCGCGGCAATGGCCTCGGCGCGGTCGGCGATCGCGGGCGCGCCGCTCACCGAGATGTTGGCTGGAGTGGCCGTCGTCGCGCCGGGCGTCCCCGGCTGGGCCGACCCCGTGGCCAATCCCGGGTTGGACGCAGCCTGCTGCTGCTGGGCCAGCTCGGCCTGCTGCTGCGCCCGCTGCATCTGGGGGCCTGCCACGAAAAACTGCCAGCCGAACAGCACCACCACGCTGAGCACGATGGCTATGATCATGTTTCGGTTGGTTTCGTTCATCCGGCGTCTCTCAGGTCTGCGGGGGGCGCGGCGCGGCGTGCACCCGGGCTATGGCGGAAGCAAGGTCGGAGACGACCTCGGCAAAGGGCTGCGTCAGCGCCTCGCGCCGGCCGACAAGCACGTAATCATGTTGTGGCAGCAACGAGCCGCTGCAAGCCTTGAGGGCCGCGCGCAATCGCCGCCGGATACGGTTGCGCTCCGGAGCGTTGCCGACCTTCTTGGTGACGGTCAGCCCGACGCCCGCCCCGGCAGTGGGGACGCTTGTCGCCTGCAGCGAGAACGCGGTTCGTGCTGCCCGCCGGCCCTTGGCGGCATTGAGGAATTCCGCCCGCCTGCGCAGGCGCCTCAATTCGTGCTGCCCGGCCATCAGGCCCGGCTCAGGCGGAAAGCTTCTTGCGGCCGACCTTGCGGCGCAGATTCAGGATCTTGCGGCCATCCTTGGTCGCCATGCGGGCGCGGAAGCCGTGGCGCCGGCTACGCACAATCTTGCTCGGCTGGTAGGTACGTTTCATAGTTTCAAAACCACGCCGGGCGCGGGTCCTCTTTGATCGTCGCTTGCGCTAAATCGCTGCCGAACCGCTCATCACCGGCAAACGCCGGTCGTTGCGGGGCAGAATTGGTCCGGGCCTATAAAGAAAGCAGCCCTGTTAGTCAACGCATTGCGCGGGCGAAAACGGCGGACGCGGCGGCGCCCCGAACCGTATTTCGGGGGTATTCGGGCAGGCGCCTGCCGGCCGCTCTGGCGTTTTGGCGCTTTTGATTTAGAAGCGGTGCGGTCCTTCATCGGCTGCGGCACGGTCCGGCTTGGCGACTGTATCGACACCAGATCTGTGCGTCATCGGCGCTGGCGCCTCGGGGCTCGCGGTCGCCGAGGCGGCGCGCCGGCTCGGCGCCAGCGTGACTATGGTCGAAAAAGGCGCTCCGGGCGGCTCCAGCCTGCGTTCGGGCGCACTGGCGCTCAAGGCCCTGGCGGCGGCGGCGGAGCGCTCGGCGCTGGCGATCTCCAGCCCTCAGTTCGGGGTCTTTCCGGAAGCGGCTCCGAAAGTCAGCTTCCGGCGCCTCCACGACCATATCGCCGAAGTCATCGCGCAAGAGGCGCCGCAGGCGGGGGCCCCGCGGCTTGCCGCTCTCGGAATCGATCTCGTCAGGGGTGCGGGCACCTTCATCGATCCAAGAACCGTCAAGGCGGGCGATGTCGAAATCCGTGCGCGGCGCGTGGTGATCGCCACCGGAGCACGGCCGCTGCTTCCGGATATTCCGGGGCTCTACTCTGTTCCTTACTTCACCACCGACACGATTTTCGACAACACGCGCAAGCTCACCCATCTGGTGGTGGCCGGCGCGGGACCGATGGGGATCGAACTGGCGCTCAGCTACAACCGGCTGGGCTGCGAGGTTACGGTCATCGAGCCGGGGCGAGCGTTGGCGCAGGTGGATCCCGAGCTTGCCGAGATCGCCCTGCGGCGGCTTCGCGAAGAGGGGGTCAAGCTTCACGAGGAAAGCGCCATCGTCGCAGTGCAGCAGCGAAGCCAGGGCATTGGCGTGGTGGTGCGCGGGCGGGACGAGCCGATAACCCTTGATGCGTCGCATATTCTGGTTGCGGCGAGCCGGGTGGCCAATATCGAGGAGTTGAACCTTGACGCCGCCAAGATCCGGCGGTCGAAATCCGATCCGGGGGCGCTGTCCCTCAATGCCTCGCTCAGAACCACCAATCCCAGCGTCTATGCCGTGGGGGAAGCGGCCGGCCACGCGCCGCTGCCGCATTTGAGCGCGCTCGAGGCCGATCTGGTGGTCCGCGCGGCGCTGCTCGGCCAGCCCAGCCGATACGACCCCGCGGCGGTGCCGCGCCTCACCCTCACCGATCCGCCGATCGCCGAAATCGGGCTGTCGGAGCCGATGGCAAGGGCGCGGTTCAGGACGGGCTACAGGGTCGTGCGCGCCAGCTACGCCGAAAACGACGCCGCCCGGGCCGAGCGTCAGGGCATGGGCGTGGTGAAGCTGGTGATTGGGCGTGCGGGCAACATCCTGGGAGCCGGTATCGCGGGGGCGGGTGCAGCCGAGCTCGCCGCGATCTTTGCCCTTGCCATCGATTTGAGGCTCGAGGCACGCCGGTTGGCCGAGCTCAACGCGGCCCATCCAAGCCATGCCGAACTGGTCCGCGTCCTCGGCGAAGCGGCGGGCCAGGGCGGCGCAGAGCGGCGCTGGATGAAGCGGCGTTTTGCAATCTCCAAACTCTGGCGCTGAGCGGTTCCGGGGTCGCACTCGGCCTTCTGATGGATTATGAGGGGCGCGAAATGAGCAGCGAGCCGCGCGCCATGCCCGGGCCGTTTTCCGGGCTTTCCGTCAAGCTGATCGCCACGATCACTCTGGTCATCCTGGCGGTCGAGGTGGTGATCTATCTGCCATCGGCGGGCAACTACCGGCAGGCCTGGCTCAACGACCGGCTGCGTGTGGGAATCGTCGCGGCGCGGGTCCTCGATGCGGTTCCTGACGCCATGAACCTGCCGGCCATGCTCACCGACAATCTGCTGCATTCGGCCGGCGCCATCGCCATCGTCTATCGGCGCAACGGGCAGAGCCAGCTTGTCGAGCTCGACGAAAAACCCATGCCGCGACAGGCGGTGACCGCCGACATGCGCATGACGGATTATCCCACGCTCATTATGGGAGCCCTTGACACGCTGACGCATGGCGGCGACCGGACCCTGCGCATTGTCGGCAATTCCGACGGCGGCGACGAACAGTCGGAAGTCGAAGTCATCATGTCGGAAGCCCCGCTGCATGCCGACCTCGTCAACTACTCGTGGAACATTGTTCTCATTTCGCTGATCATCGCCATACTCACGGCGGGCGCGCTTTACATTCTGGTCAGCCGGCTGCTGATCGATCCGATCCGCCGACTTACGGCAAACATGGTTGCCTACCGGATGGCGCCGGAGAATGCCGCGCTCATCATCTCGCCGAGCAGGCGAAAGGACGAGATCGGCATCGTCGAGAATGAGCTCAGGGCAATGGAGACCGACATTTTCTCCATGCTGCGGCAGCGCCGGCACCTTGCCGATCTCGGGCTCGCGGTGGCCAAGATCAACCACGACCTGAGAAATACGCTGACATCGGCGCAAATGCTGTCCGACCAGGTGGTGGCGTTGGAGGATCCGAAGATCCAGCGCCTGGCGCCGCGGCTTGTCCACTCGATCGACAAGGCGATCGGTTTTGCCCAGTCGGTTCTCGACTATGGACGCCAGAGCGCGACTCCTCCCAAGCCCGAGCCGGTTGATTTGCGGGCGCTCGTCGAGGAGTCCGCGATCGACGCCGGGGCCAAGGGGCACCCCGATATCGCCTTTCGCAATGGCGTGCCCGACGGCGTGACGCTCAAGGCCGATCCCGAGCAGCTGGCGCGGGTACTCGTCAACCTCATCAAGAACGCCCGCGAGGCGCTCGAAGAGGCGGGCGACCGGGAGGCGCGCCCCGAAATCTCGGTCGGTTTCGGCGAACAGGCCGGCAAGATCACCATCACGATTGCCGACAACGGGCCGGGGCTGCCGCCCCGAGCGCGGGAGAACCTGTTCGTCGCGTTCGAGGGGTCGGCCAAGGCCGGCGGCACCGGTCTGGGCCTGGCCATCGCCCGCGAGCTCGTGGCGGCGCACGGGGGCAGCCTCAGCTACACCCCGCTCGAGCCCGGCACGCGCTTCGACATCGCCTTGCCCGACTCCATCCGGCTTGCTTGACCGGTTCCTTGCCCTTCTATATGGGTGGCGCGCTTCCGGCCGACGGCCGTTGGAAGCGTTGGCGCCCGTAGCTCAGCTGGATAGAGCACCAGACTACGAATCTGGGGGTCAGGAGTTCGAATCTCTTCGGGCGCGCCATTTCGCTCAAGCTTGCCCCCTGGCCGCTGGACTGGTGCGAGGATGCGCGTTTGGCGCTTGTCCCGGCCGCGGCTTGCGCCTACTGGCAACGACAACGGACTGCAGCGGGTGGCCCATGACTCTTTCGCGCGATGAGCTGAGGCGCTTGCTCAAGATCGAGGAGCCGGTCCTGTCCCTCATCGAGCGACGTGCGGAGGACGGCGGCGGCCACGTCGTCGAACACCTGATGTTCGGGCTGCCCTCGGGCGAGCGGGTACGCGGGCTGCTGACGCGTCCGCGGGCGGAGGGCCGCTATCCGGCGATCCTCTACGCGCACTCCCATGGCGATCGGCACGACATCGGCGCGAGCGAACTGCTCGATGGCCGGGAATATCTGCTCAGCCCCTGGGGGCCGCTGCTGGCGCAGAACGGATATGTCGCATTCTGCCTCGATATGCCCAGCTTCGGCAGCCAGAGCGCGCGGACCGAG
>DASZSH010000081.1:0-8353 GCA_035548755.1 Devosia sp. | reverse complement strand
ATCATGGTGACGGCCCTGCCCACAATCGCGCATGACCTCGGGGACGTTCAGCTCCTGGGCTGGGTCGGGGCGAGCTACCTGCTGTCGACCGCGGCCGTCTCGCCGTTCTACGGCAAGCTGGGGGACATGTACGGCCGAAAGCCGGTGGTCCTGTTCGCCGTGGCGGCCTTCCTGCTCGGCTCCCTACTGTGCGGACTTGCCTGGTCCATGCCCACGCTCATTGCCGCACGCGTTCTGCAGGGAATTGGCGGCGGCGGCCTGATGGTCTCAGCGATGGCGATCATCGGAGAACTGTTCGAGCCGCGCGAGCGCGCCAAGTATCAGGGCTATTCGACGATCGTGTTTACCCTCGGCTCGGTCCTGGGCCCCGTCGCCGGCGGGTATCTGACCGACCTGTTCGGCTGGCGCTCGGTGTTCCTGGTGAACCTGCCGATCGGTGTTGTGGTGCTGTGCGCGATCGCGCTCTTTCTGCGCCGCAGGACGGGCGGGGCGACGCATCGGGTGGACTTTCTGGGCGGCGGGCTGCTCGCGATCGGCACCGTGGCAATCGTCTACTGGAGCAACCGCGTGCTTGAGGCTCCGCATTTCGACCTCCCGACCGTCTCGCTGCCTCTCCTGGGGCTTGTCGCGATTGCCGCCTTCGTGTGGACGGAGCGGCGCGCGGCCGAACCAATCGTGCCGCTTGCATTGTTCAGGAACCGGACGATCAGCCTTGTGGTCGTCGCATCTCTGCTCGCGGGCGCTTCGACGCTGGGGCTCTACTTCTATTTCGCGCTCTACCTGCAGATGGTCACCCAGCTTCCGCCGGGCGAGATCGGCCTGATGTTCCTTCCCATGTCGATTGCGGTCGCAGTCACCTCGATCGCGGCAGGGCGGCTGATCGCTGCGACCGGCCGCTACAAGGCGCTGCCTATCGCCGGTTCGGCGCTGGGGGTGGGACTCATGATTTTCTATGCGCTCTCGGATTCGCACACGCCGCTCTGGGCCCTGGGGGTCAGCTTTCTGGTCTTCGGGATCAGCATGGGACTGACGATGCAGACCATGCTCGTGGCCATTCAGGCGTCGGCGCCGCTCAAAGACATCGGCGCGGCCACAGGCCTTGCCACGCAGGCGCGGACGATCGGCGCGTCGTTGGGACTCGCGCTCAATGGTGCGGTGATGTCTGCCGGGCTCAGCTCGGCCGGCGGGGCCCTGCCTGAGGCGGTCGGGCGAGCCCTTCCCGGCGGACTGGCCTCGCTCACGCCAAAAGCGGCCGAGACGCTACCGCCCGATCTGCGCGAGGTGGCGCTCCAGGCCTTCGCGCACGGGTTCGCACCGACCTTCCTGTTCGTCGGAGCGCTCTACCTGGCGACGGTGCTGCTGCTGGCCGCGCTGTCCAACGCGCCGATTCCGAAGCATGCGATGACTTGAGGTGGCGCTCGAAGGGACCCGGCCGGCCTGCGGGCCGGCCCTATTCCCGGGCGCGCTCGAGCAGCCGCTTGCACTCGAGCAGGTCGCGGAGGACGGCATTCAGCCGCTCGCGATCGTCGGCCGACAGCCCGGACGGCGCCGAAGCCCCGTTGACCGGCACCAGATCGTCTTCGCCATCGGCAAGGTCCACCGCCGACTCCATCTGCTCGCCGATGCCCACAGGCGGCAGGGTCTCGACCACGCCGCCATTGCCGATGGCCGCGACATGGCGGGCCCCCTGATCCTTGAGGATCTTCTGCACGCCCTTGATCGTGAAGCCCTGATCGTAGAGCAGGTGCCGGATGCCCTTGAGCAGCATCACGTCCTCGGGGCGGTAGTAGCGCCGCCCTCCCCCGCGCTTCAGCGGCTTGATGGTCGAGAACCGGGTTTCCCAGAAGCGCAGAACATGCTGCGGCAGGTCGAGCTCATCGGCCGCCTCCGAGATCGTCCGGAATGCGTCGGGAGACTTCTCCACGCCGTATCCTTTCGCAAGAAAGGCTTATTTTCCAGCGCGAACCATAGATTTGTTGATCTTCGATTTCAACACGTTGCTGGGTTTGAACACCAGAACCTGCCGCGGCAGGATCGGCACCTCCTCGCCCGTCTTGGGATTGCGCCCGATGCGCTGGTTCTTGGAGCGCACCTGGAAGGACCCGAACGAGCTGAGCTTGACGTTCTGGCCCGAGACCAGCGCGTCTCCGATCAGCGCCAGGAAGCGTTCGACAAGCTGCGCCGACTCCGTTCGCGACAGCCCAACGCTTTCATAGACAGCCTCAGCGAGGTCTGCCCGAGTGACCGTTTTCTGAGCCATACCTTCCCCCGCAATCGCCGGACTCGACCGCCGCTCCGCCGGGCGCGTGCGCCCCAAAGTATCGGGAAAGATTAACTCTGGTAAGCAATTAAGGCAACCTTGGACGGTCGTTCGAGTTGCGCGCAAAGTGTGCGCAGGCTTGTCAGCGTCGGGGCCGCTCGAGCAGGACAATGGGCTTGCCCATGTATTCCCCCCGCGCGAACTCGACGAATCCGAGCTTTGCCGCAACGCGTAGGGACGCGGCATGCTCGGGATCGATGATGGCCGTCAGACGCTCGCCGACGCCATGCTCGGCCGCCCAGCCGATGGCGGCGCGCGCGGCCTCCTCAGCAAGGCCCTGCCCCTGCATGGGGGAGACCAGCGCCCAGCCCGTCTCCATGGTGCCTTCGATCGAGGGACGAATGGCCCGATGCAAGTCGTGAAAGCCGCATTCGCCGGCGAAGGTGCCCGTCTGCCGGTGCTCGATGGCAAAAAAGCCGAAGCCGAGGTGATGCCACAGGCCTGCCTGGCGCAGGAACCGCGTCCAGGCCTGCTCCCGCGTAAACGGAACCCCGCCGATGAAGCGGATCACCCGGGGGTCCTGCAGCATCTGCGCGTAGGCGTCGAAATCGTCGAGGCGATAGGGTCTGAGGCGCAGCCGCGGCGTCTCGATCGTCGGAATCGCAAGCATCGTCCTACCAGCGGATGAGAGAGGCGCCCCAGGTGAAGCCGCCACCCATGGCCTCGATCATGACGAGGTCGCCGCGCTTGATGCGGCCATCGGTGACTGCCTCGGCAAGCGCCAGGGGGACCGAGGCGGCGGACGTATTGGCATGGCGGTCCACGGTGATGATCACCTTCTCGATGGGGATGTGGAGCTTTTCGCCGGCGCCCTCGATGATGCGGCGGTTGGCCTGATGCGGCACGAACCAATCGAGATCCTTGACCGTGTAGCCGGTCGTCGCCAGCACGTTCTCGACGACGTCGGTGATCTTGCCGACGGCGTGGCGGAACACTTCCTTGCCTTCCATGTGCACGAAACCCACCGATCTGGTCGAGGAGGGCCCGCCCGTGGTGTTGAGCTTGTCGGCGAAGTAGCCGTCGGAGCGGAGCGAAGATGCCAGAATGCCGCGCTCGCCATCGCCGCCCAGTTCGAGCACGGCGGCGCCGGCGCCATCGCCGAACAGCACGCAGGTCGAGCGATCGGTCCAGTCGAGAATGCGGGAGGCGGTCTCGGCTCCCACTACGAGCACACGTCGGGCCATGCCGTTCTTGAGATAGGAGTCGGCGGTCACCATGGCATAGACGAAACCCGAGCACACAGCCTGGATGTCGAACGCCGCGCCGTGGCGGATCCCGAGCTTGTTCTGCACGATCGCCGCGGTTGCGGGAAAAGTGAGGTCGGGCGTGGTCGTGGCGACGATGATGAGGTCGATCTCGTCGGCCTTGATGCGGGCGTTGTCGAGCGCACGCCTGGCCGCATGCACGGCGAGGTCGGACGTGACCTCGCCCTCGGCGGCAATATGGCGCTGCTTGATGCCGACCCGCTGCTGGATCCATTCGTCGGAGGTGTCGATCATGCGCGACAGCTCGTCATTGGTCATGATGCGCGCGGGCAGATAGCTGCCGACGCCGCGCACGATTGATCTGAGCTCGGTCACGCGGGATTCGCCTCTCTGTCGGTTGGTGCCGGGAATGCAGGGAAACGCCGCATGCCTTCGGAAATCTTGTCGATGAGCCGGCTGCGCGCCATCTCGTAGGCGAGGCCCAGCGCCGCCTTGAAGCCCACCTCGTCGGTGCCGCCGTGGCTCTTGATCACGATGCCGTTGAGCCCCAGGAACACCCCGCCATTGATGTTGCGCGGATCAAGCTTGCGCCGGATGGCGTTCAGCGCCTTGCCGGCGATCAGCGCGCCGAACATCGAAAAGACGTCGGCCTTGAGCGCGAGGCGCAGATAGGTGCCGACCTGGCGCGCGGTGCCTTCGGCGGTCTTGAGCGCGATGTTGCCGGTGAAGCCTTCGGTGACGACCACATCGACGGTGCCCTTGCCGATGTCGTCGCCTTCCACGAATCCGTGATAGGTGAAGCCTGCGCCGCTCGCGGCGGCCAGCATGGCGGCGGCCTCCTTGACCTCATCGTGCCCCTTCATCTCCTCGGTGCCGACATTGAGCAGGCCGATCGAGGGCGAGTCCTGATCGAACAGGGCGCGTGCAAGAGCGGCCCCCAGAATGGAGAAGTCGACGAGCTGCTTGGCATCGCCCCCGATCGTAGCCCCCACATCGAGGACGATGATGTCGGCGCGCAGGGTGGGCCAGATGGCCGCGATCGCCGGGCGCGAGATGCCTTCCATCGGCCGCAGGCAGAACGTGGCCATGGCCATCAACGCCCCGGTGTTGCCTCCCGAGATCGCGACATCGGCCTCGCCGTCCTTGACCGACTGCAGGGCGGCCCACATCGAGGAATTGCCTCTGCCCTTGCGCAGGGCCTGGGACGGCTTTTCCTCCATGGAGATGACGTTGTCGCAGTGAACCACGCGGCTCACCGGCCGCAGTTCGGGGAACTTGTCCAAGAGCGGCGTGATGTCCGCCTCCCGGCCGTGAAAGATGAAGCTGATGTTCCGCCGTTCCCGCCAGGCGAGCCAGGCCCCGTGGATGGCCACCTCCGGGCCGATGTCGCCGCCCATGGCGTCGACGGAAATGCGAATGGAATCGACCATTTGAACCGTGATTTGGCCCGCCGCGCAGGCGCTCCGCACCTTAATCAAACGCCCTTTGGGCGCAAGAGAGCGTGGCGGCGGCCTCAGTCTTGCTTTGGCTTCAGGGCCTTGAGGGCCGCAAAGGGATGATCGGCTGCGATGTCGGGCTTCAGCCCCAGATCGTCAAGGCTCTCGCCCGGCGCGCGGGGGTAAAGATCGACGGCGAGGGCGAGCGTTTCAACGATCAGGTCGCTGAGATCGGCCTCGTTGCCCTCGAAATGGTCGGGAATGTCGTCGCCTTCGAGATCGACGAAGATTTCCGCGCCGGCTGGCCCGGCATAGGGCTTCTCGCCGCCGGGCAGGAAGACGCGGTCGATCGGCTCGTCGATCGACTGGCCCACCGGTTCGAGGCTGACGACGGAAAGCTGGGTGACGCGGGCCGTCAGCCGGCCCGTCACGCGGATACCGCCGCGAAAAGTCACGGCGCGCAGGTCGACTTCGAGGCTGTCGATAGAGGCCAGCCCAAGGCGGTCCGCCAGCGCCCTGCGCTCCTCGGCCGCCGGAACGACGCGCAATTGGCGTCCGGCGACCGGAATGGAGTCCAGCCGGATGCTTGCATCCTCGAGTCGGAACCGTTCGGCCGAATTCGTCACGCCGGCGCCCCCACTGCCGTCAACTCGGCGACAGGCATCGCTGCCAGGCGATCTGCCTCGCCGCGCAGATAGGCCGCCAACTGACCTTCGTGCCCCGCCGCGCCGGCGTAAATGTTCCGCAGCAGCACCTCCTCAAGGGCCCCCGGTTCGGCGCTGTCGAGCGCCTGGCCTACGGCTGCCGCCAGCCCATAAAACAGGTTGCCCATCTTTCGGACTTTGCCAGGCACCCCGAGGTCGGTCACACCCATTTCGCGCAGGGACCGATCCATGTCGCGAAAGAAAATCTCGACCACCGACTGGCCGAACTGCCGTGCGGACGTCTCCCCCCGCAGACGACGCAACAGGAGTGCAAGGTGCAGCGAGATCATGTCGAAGCGTCCGGTGACAGTGTCGGGCACGCCCCATAGGGCATAGAACTGCACCTGCCGGGATTGCGCCACAATGGCGCTATAGGCCTCATAGGCAGCGTCCGGGGCGGCCGACTTACGGAAAAGATTGAAGATCATGGGCATGCTCCCCGGCTTTCGCCGGAGCAGTTCGGAAGCAAGCTTGCCAGTTGCCGCCGAACGCAGCTAAACAAACCGGCGCCCCGCCTCGGGTCTTGCGTCTTAGTCGAGAGACATCGTGAAAGTCAAATTGATGCCGCATCGCACGCCTGCCTCCATCCTGATTTCACTGGCAGCCGCGGGGCTGCTGGCGGCGACGCTGGCCGGCTGCAGCATGGGCACGGGCCTGGCCCTCTCGACCAGCAAGATCCAGGGATACAAGATTTCGGATGATGCCCTGGCGCAGATCCGGCCTGGCCAAAGCCAGGAGCTCGTGGCGGTCGTGCTGGGCTCGCCGCAGACGATGAACGCGTTCAACGAAGGCTCGGCCTGGTACTATGTCGAAACCAGAGTGGACCAGACGGCGTTTGGGCTGACCACGGTCAAGGAGCGCAAGGTTCTGGCCATCTACTTTGACAAGAACAAGCGGGTTGCCGACAAGGCCGTGTATTCGGCCAAGGATGGCAAGGTCTTTACCATCGAGGGACGCAAGACGCCGTCCTATGGCGAAGACAAGAGCTTCATCCAGTCGCTGATCGAGTCGGTTTAGCAGGAGCCCGGTTCAGAGCCCGACCCGGCCGGCTCCGACTATTGCGGTCCGCCCATCGCCTTCTGACGATCGGACGCCCCGACCTGCCTGGCGACGGTATCGAGGACGCCGTTGACGAGCCGCGGGGCCTCGTCCTCGTAGAACGCTTTGGCGATGTCCACATATTCGCTGATCACGACGCCGGCCGGAATGTCACGACGGCGCAGCAGCTCGAATACGGCGGCCCGCAGAATGGCGCGTAAAGTCGCGTCGATGCGGCCGACCGGCCAATCGCTGCTGAGCGCGTTGTCGATGGTGGGGTCAATATCGAGCTGACCCCTGATGACACCCGTCACGATCTGCCGGAAGAAGTCGGCATCGGCCGGAAGGTACTGCTCGCCCTCGACCTCGCGGCCAAGCATATGGGCGGAAAACTGGCTCAGCGTATCCTCGAGGCTCTGACGGCCGACATCCATCTGGTAGAGCGCCTGAACGGCAGCCAGCCGGGCCGCGCCGCGCTGGTTGGCGGGCCGGACCTGCGGACCGGGAGGTTGCGACGCACTGGGCATGAGGTCAACTGCGCTCGAAGGTGCGCACGTTATCTTCGCCGAGCCTCAGCCGGTCAACCTCAGAAAAGCGCGCGGCTGCGATGCGGTCCTCGAAGCTGCCAAGAAGCGCCGCCGGGACGCCGCCACGGCCGATCGAAACCGGCGTGCCCAGGACGAGGAGACGATCGATCAGTTCGCCTGCGATAAAGGATTCGGCGAGCTTGGCGCCGGCCTCGACAAATAGCCGAGCCACGCCGCGTTCGGCGAGCATCGCGAGCACCTGCCGAAGGTCCGGACGGCCATGGCGGCCCTCAACCGCGACGACCTCGATGCCCGGCCGGAAAGCCAGCGGGCGCTGGGGCGTCGTGAAGACCATGATCGGAATGCCCGAGACGGC
Source organism: Devosia sp. (assembly GCA_035548755.1). Lineage (GTDB taxonomy): Bacteria > Pseudomonadota > Alphaproteobacteria > Rhizobiales > Devosiaceae > Devosia_A. The sequence goes on along the minus strand of DASZSH010000081.1, from coordinate 747 downwards.
AGCGAAAAGGTCGCGGCCCTGATCGAAATCGCGCGTCCCCGCGAGCACTACGCGCAGGGATGGGCGACCTCCCAGGCCCTCGAGATGTACAAGCAGATCATTGTCCTCAATCTCGGCGCGAGCCGCCCCCGCCATCACCGCATCGGCTGCGGCGCGTTCCCGCTCGATAAAGCGCAGAGCCTCGGGTCCAAGCGGAGGATCGTGGCCTGGATCGGCATATCCAACCATGCCGTCCGCACTAAGGGCGACCTTCAGAGTAACGAAGGGCCGCCCGCGCGTCAGCCGGAAGACGTAGCCCTCGCTGAGGGCGCGCGAGGGCGCATGATCGAGACATAGGGTGTCCACGCCCGCTTCGGAGAGGGCTGCCAGCCCCCTTCCGGAGTGGTCGGGATCGGGATTGAGCAGGCCCGTGACAACGCGGGCGATGCCTGCGTCGGCGATCGCCCGCGTCACGGGGGCGAGCGTGGTGTAGTGGGCAGCCGGCTCCATGGTCACATAGAGGGTGCGCCCGTGCGTCAGCCCGTCGGCGTCGCTGAGCGCCAGGAGCTCGGCCTGCGCGCCGCCGCGTGGCGGCGTGCTGGCGCGTCCCACCATGGCTTGCCGCTCGGGGTCGACCACGATCGCGCCCACCGCCGGACTTGCGCCCGTCGTACCAAGGACCGGCAGGGCGAGCCTGGCGGCGGCGTCCAGCCAGCGCAGGTCGGTGGAATACGATTCCGTCAATCGTCGTCTTCGGCCAGGGTCGGG
>DASZSH010000080.1:0-30349 GCA_035548755.1 Devosia sp. | reverse complement strand
GCCCGCGAGGCGGGCCCCACCCCGCCCCGCCCCCCGCAGGCCGGCTGACCCCGCTCCCGCAGTCGGGACTCCTCCCCCGCCTGCGGGGGAGGGGGACCGCCGTCAGGCGGTGGCGGGGGCGGCCCATTCACCACTCACCATTCACCACTCCCAACCTGCACGCCTGCATCCGCCGAACCCCCAGCCGTTCCGCCCCTCAGCGGGAAAATCGCGGCAACTTATCCACCCCCTACTGGCCCGCCCTATACTCCCACCCATCCGCCCGCGACGGATACGGTGTCGATCGAACGGCCGGCAGCGGGAGGACAGCCGAGAGGGCGCCGGGGCCGTTCCCGCGCCCGGGGTGGCGCGCGTTTGCACCGGCAAACAATGGACCGGCGCCGCCCGCCCACACACAAGTCTCGGCGCCGCGGGGCGCAAGGCGTCCCACTAAAAATACCCTCGGGGTGCCTTGCGTCCCGCGGCCCGTATCCCTTCCCCAGCCGGAGGCCACAAAGCCGATGGACGTTCCCGCTCGCCCTCGCCCTCCTGTCAGGTCCGCGTCAGCCAGGCAGGCCAGAGCAGGCGCATCCCTATCAGACCGAGGCTCAAATGATCGCCATCCAGCACGTCCACCCCATGATCGTGCATTTCCCCATCGTTCTCATCCTGCTGGTTGCCGCCTTCGAGATCGGCGCGACGTTTCTGGGCCGCGACGTCACCGGACGCACGGCGACCGGCAATCTCGCCGTCGGGGCGATCGTTCTGGCCGCGCTTGCGGCCATAACGGCGTTCTATTTCGGCGACATCGCGCTCAGCTTCGCCGAGAGCCGGGGCTTTGAGAGCGACGTGGCCGAAATCCACGAGGGGCTGGGGCGGAGCGTTGCGATCGCGGCGAGCCTTTGGGCCGTGCTGCGCGCCATCCTGTGGCTGCGCGATGTGCGGCTGCCGCGCCCCCTCGCCTTTGCCATGCCTGCCGTCTCGGTCGCGGGCGCCCTGCTCGTCACCTACACGGCCTATTATGGCGGCCAGCTTGTTTTCGACCTGGGCGTCAATGTCGCCCGCGCGTCGGGCGCGTGAGGGCGCGCCGGGGGAGCGCGGAGCCCTGCGGAGCCCCTTTCCGCCCGGGGCGCTCCACTCCGCGCCTGCGCGTGCGGCCTTGCAATCGCCCCGATTGGGGCGCATATGCCGCGCCATACGCTTCGCTACCGTCTCGCGCGTCAGACGGCCCGGTTCGCCGGCCATTGATCTCCTGAGAAAGTTCCCGAACGTCGCCGGATCGGCATGTCGCCCCCGGAATTCGCCTTTTCAAAGGACTGCAAATGACCGAAGGCACCGTGAAATTCTTCAACACAACCAAGGGTTTTGGCTTCATCCAGCCGACCAGCGGCGGCAAGGACGCGTTTGTCCACATCTCCGCCGTCGAGCGCTCCGGGCTGGGCACGCTCACCGAGGGCCAGAAGGTGAGCTACGAGCTCGAAACCGGCCGCGACGGCAAGCAGTCGGCCGTCAACCTCAAGGCGCTCTAGGCGCACGCGGCCGGGCGGGGCCAAAATCCGCGCCCGGCTGTCGATTCCGTTCGCGCCCGTTCGTCAAGGAGTCACAATGCGACCCTGAGGAGCGGGACATGGACCGGACATATGGCTGGGTGATCGTGGCGGCGGGGGCCGTCATCACCTGCGTGGCGATGGGGGCGATGTTCGCCCTGCCCGTTTATCTGCAACCGATCGCGACCGAGACCGGCTGGTCGCGCGCCGGCATTTCGGGCGCCATGACGGTGGGCTTCATCGTCATGGGTCTTGCCGGCTTCGGTTGGGGCACTCTCTCCGATCGCATCGGCGCCAGACCCGTGGTGCTCATGGCGTCAGCGCTGCTCGGGGCCGGCCTGCTGCTGGCGAGCCGGGCCGACAATCTCCTGATTTTCCAGTTCGCCTATGGCGGCCTTGTGGGCGCGGCCGGCGGGGCCTTCTTCGCCCCGATCATGGCGGCCACCGTGGGCTGGTTCGACCGCCACCGGAGCCTGGCCATCTCGCTGGTCTCGATCGGCGGGGGCATAGCCCCCATGGTGATGACCCCGTTCACCACCGTGCTCATCGGCGCCTATGGGTGGCGGAGCGCGATGCTGATGGTCGCCATCGGGGCGACGCTGGTGCTCATTCCCATTGCGCTGCTCATCCGCACCGCCCCGGCTCAGGCGCAGCCGGCCCCTGCCGCGCGACCGGCCTCCCCTGCTCCAGCCGGAAGTTTCGGGGCGGCCGCGGCAAAGGCGCTGCGCACACCGCAGTTCATCGTGCTCGCGGTCACCTTCTTTTTCTGCTGCGGAGCGCATTCGGGGCCGATCTTCCACACGGTGAGCTACGCCATGATCTGCGGGGCGGCCCCGCTCGCGGCGGCCGCCATCTACAGCATAGAGGGTCTCGCCGGGCTCTTCGGCCGGCTCGCCTTCGGCCTGCTTGCCGACCGGATCGGGGTCAAACGCGTGATCGTGGGCGGCCTGGCGCTCCAGGCGGTGGGCATCTACTCCTACATCTATGTGAGCGGCATCAGCGACTTCTATCTCAGGGCCGTGATCCTGGGCATGGCCTATGGCGGGGTCATGCCGCTCTACAACGTGCTCGCGCGCGAGTATTTCAGCCAATCGGTCATGGGCACCGTGCTGGGGGCGGCCGGACTCACCTCGAGCCTGGGCATGGCGCTCGGACCGCTGGGCGGCGGCTGGCTCTACGATACATTCGGCACCTATCACTGGCTCTATATCGCCTCGGCGGCGATCGGGGCGGCCGCGGCGCTCATGGCTCTGGCTTTCCCACCAACCGGACGCCGGGACGAGCCGCCCGCCGCCGCGCCGCAGCCGGCCTGAACAATCCCCCCCGCGCGGGGGGCGGCGCACAGGCCATAGGCGCGCCGCCCCGCCGCTGCTAGAGAGCGGGCATGGCCGAAACCGACGACCTTCACTCCGTTCGCGATCTGCTCCGCTATGCGGTCACCCGCTTCAACTCCGCGGGCCTTGCTTACGGGCACGGCACCAGCACCGCGCTCGATGAGGCCGCGTTCCTGCTGCTCGAGGGGCTGAAACTGCCCATCGAGGACATCAACCCGTGGCTGGACGCGCGGCTCACGCGCTCGGAGCGGGAGCGACTGCTGGAACTGATCGAGGCGCGCGTGCGCACCCGCAAGCCCGCGCCCTATCTGGTCGGCCGCGCCTATGTCGGCGGTGTCCCTTTCGTTGTCGACGAGCGTGTCATCGTGCCACGCTCCTATCTGGGCGAACTCATCCTCGAGGGGTCGCTGGGCAGCGATGGGCTCGGCCTCGTGCCCGATCCGTCTGCGGTGTCCCGGCTGCTTGATCTCTGCACTGGATCGGGTGCGCTCGCGATCCTGGCCGCAGGCGCCTTTCCCGACGCGGACATCGATGCGGTTGACGTGTCCTCCGAAGCACTAGCGGTCGCAAGGCTCAATGTCGAAGCTCATGGCCTCGCCCAAAGGATCGCCCTTATTCAGGGCGATCTATTCGCGCCGCTGGCCGGACGCCGATACGACCTCATCATCACCAACCCGCCCTATGTCGCAGCGGCGGAAGTCGCGGCGTTCCCGCCCGAATATGCGGCCGAACCGCGCCTTGCGCATCTGGGCGGCAAAGACGGGCTCGATCTTGTCCGGACGATTCTCGCGCAAGCGCGTGCCCACCTCACGCCGGGGGGCGGGCTGCTGTGCGAAGTGGGCACAGGCCGCGCGCTTCTGGAGGCGGAATGCGACCTGCCGTTCTTATGGCTCGATACAGCCAACAGCGAGGGTGAGGTCTTCTGGCTCGATGCCCGGCAGCTCCCTCCGCCCAGGACTGCCCATCGTTCGTCACATCTGGCCGATAGCGTGTCGGCGTCAATGCGCAAGAGGAGTCGCCGATGACCAGCCGCCTCAACCCCTATCTGAGCTTCAAGGACAATGCCCGGCAAGCGATGGAGTTCTACAAGTCCGTCTTCGGCGGCGAGCTCACCGTCACCACTTTCGGGGAGGGCAATATGGCCCAGGATCCCTCCGAGACCGACAAAGTCATGCATGCTCAGCTCGAGGCCCCCAACGGCTTCTGGCTCATGGGCTCGGACACGCCCAGCCGCATGGAATTCAAGCCGGGCAACACCATGACCGTCTCGCTTTCGGGCGACGACGAAGACGCGCTCAAAGGCTACTGGACCAAGCTGAGCGACGGGGCAACCATCACCATGCCCCTCAACAAGGCCCCCTGGGGCGACAGCTTCGGCATGCTGACCGACAAGTTCGGCACGCCCTGGATGGTCAATATCGCCGGCCAGCGCTGACTGGTGCGCCCTCGTCCGGCCTGCCGGACAGGGTCGCTTCCGATCGCCCGGCCGCATGCTGTTGCACGCGGCCGGACCGGGATAGGCTCGGCCCGTGTGCAACGACTATGAACAGCGCGTCTCTTATGCGCAGTATGCCGAGGCGATCCGGCGCCTCGAGCTCTCCGCGCCGGACAGCGAGTCGGCCGAGGACCTTCCGGTTGCCGACGATATTCGTATCGGGGACATCGGAGCGGCTATTCGGACCGCCGGCAACGGGGTCGAGCTCAAGCCCATGCGGTTTGGGTGGCCGCCGCCGCGGCCGAGGGCTGGCCCGGTCTTCAACTTCAAGTCCGAGAAACGGGATTTCTCGGGGAGCCGGCGTTGTGTCATTGTCATGTCGGGGTTCTTCGAGTTCACCGGCAGCAAATACCCCAAAGCCAAGCACAGGTTCAGCCTCAGGGATTCCCCGATCATGGGCATTGCCGGCCTTTGGTCCGAGGACCGCGACGGCGCTCTCAGCTTTGTGATGCTCACTACGGAGCCGGGGCCCGACATCGCCCCCTACCACGACCGGCAGGTCTGCGTGCTAAGGCCGGAGGACTGGGCGGCGTGGCTTTTCCTCACGCGTCCGCAGGAAGACTTGCTGCGGCCCCTGCCGGCGCGTTCCCTGGTGGTCGAGACGGTTCGCGCCGAACGAAAATGAGCTGGCTGTTTCTCGATTTCGAGGCCTCGTCGCTAGGCAAGCAGAGTTATCCCGTGGAGGTTGGCTGGGTATTCGAGGACGGCTCGGGCGACACGCATCTCCTGCGCCCGGCGCCCGGCTGGACGGATTGGGATGCCGGAGCGGCCGCCATACACGGCCTCACGCGGGAACGACTCGAGCGCGAGGGCGAACCGGTCGCGGTGGTGTGCGCGCGGCTGGTGGACCTCGCCGGGCTGCACACGCTGATTGCCTCCGCCCCCTCATGGGACGGACATTGGCTCAGCATGCTTCTGCGGGCCGCAGGCCGTCCCCGACATCTCATCCGCCTGCGCGACACGAATGACGCCTTCGTCGAGGCGGCGCGGCAAAGACTTGGGAGGGGAGCAAGCGACACCGCCGTTGCCGCTCTCGTCTCGCGGGCACGCGCCGCGATTGAAACCAAACCACCGGCGCATCGCGCGCTGGGCGACGCCCATCGCGAATGGATGATCTGGCAGACGATCCGGTCAGAAGGTGAGTAGGTAGTCCAGCGAGTGGTCAGGCGACTCGGGCGCCTTGCGGCTCGCCTGCCCTGGCGCTGCCGTTCCGTTTCTCGCGGCGGTCGGGCAGCCCGGCATCCACATGACGTCGCAGGTCAAGGGCCGGTTGTCTTGACCATCGGGTCTACAAGGGCCATCGCTCACTTCGCAGACGGCCCGTGGCACGCGCGCGCCGGTCTCCTCGCTGGCCAGCAGGGCTGCCGGGCGGAGGGCAATGATGGAGAGCACCATGGCGGCGATCAGCGGGCGGGCAAGCATCTTGGTCTCGTGCGAGGAGCCTCGCCTTGCCACGATCCGGGTGAACCTGCTCTGGATCGTTCGTTCATCCGCCAGTCGCGCGCCTGGGTCGCCCAGATGACTGTGATCTCCGCAGGCGTTCTGCTCTACCGACGCGGGGCGCTGGGCCGCGAAGTCCTGCTCGTTCATCCTGGCGGCCCGTTCTGGGCCAGAAAAGACGATCAGGCCTGGTCGATCCCCAAAGGCGAAGCGGCCGAGGGCGAAGACCTCGCCGCCGCCGCCCGACGCGAATTCGCCGAAGAGGTAGGGGCTCTGCCGGCGGGCGACCTCGCCCCGCTCGGGGAGTTCCGGCAGCCTGGCGGCAAGCGGGTTGTTGCCTTCGCCCTCGAGGGAGACTTCGATGTGACCAAGCTGCGTTCCAACGTGGTCGAGATCGAATGGCCGCCGCACAGCGGCCGACGGCTCGCCATCCCCGAAATCGACCGCGCTGCATGGTTCGATCTCGCAACCGCCGCTAGGAAGATTCACAAGGGTCAGCGGCCTATCCTGGACGCCTTCGACCGCAATGGTCCGGGCCTCAAGGTCACCTCTGGCGCGGCATAGGAAGTGTTGCGGGCGGAACCTATCGCTCACACGCGCCATTTGGCAGAATCAGCGTCAAGCTTGGGGCGATTCATGCGTCAATTCAGCGTCCTTTCCCTTCCGGCGATGGTTGTACTGCTCGCCGCGTGCAGCAGCGGGGGTTCCAATTCCAGCTCGTCCGGGGAGCCTTCGCAGGGTCAGCAGCCAGTGTCCCCGGCTCCAGCGACCCCCGTGGCCGCCCCCGCCGACGACAAGGCGCTGGCGCCATTGTTTGGCACCTGGGGCCTCGATCCGGCCAATTGCGGAGATCAGGTGCTGAGGATTTCGTCGAAGCGCTTTGAGGGCCCCGGCAGTGGATGCGACATCGCGGCGTTCACGGACAATGGGGATGGAACCTACACCGCGCAGATGAGCTGCACTGCAGGCGGGCAGACATCCACGGAACGCATTTCAATGCGTCCGATCTTTGCGCCCACCGGCGAAGGCATAGATCTCGTCTATCTCGACCGCAACAACCTCAAATCCGAGGTGCTTCGGTGCGAGGGCACCAAGTAGTCAGCGACGGCGGATCCGCCGCCGGGTCAGTTCCCACCACCGGCGGAGCCGCACGATGGCGTTGCCGACGGGGCCCTTGAGCCCGGGCACGTCCACAGCCAGCAACAGCAGGCCCAGCGGCAGCATCCACAGGCCAAGGACCGGCAGGAAGCTGAAGACCCCGCCGATGATGAGCAGCAGCCCCAGCGGCACGCGAATGAGAAACATGCCGGGGCGCCGCAGCCAGCGGAAGAAGCCGGCGGTCGCAGGCGCCCTACGGCTGATGAGGTCGAACTGACGATTGAGCCGCTGCTCCGCAGTGCTCATCGAACCCCCGCTGAGCCGCTGGCTGGCGGCATCCAGGCTTGCATCGCTCATGAACTGCATATGGTCACCGATGGGACGCCTGCAAGAGCGGAACCGCCCCGACGAGCCCGTCGATCGCAGGTGCTGGACGCTGGAGCCTGCTCCGGCCCCGGCTGCGCCGTCGACTGCGGCAACCCCAAATTAAAGGGCCCGCGTCTAGTCTTGACGAGACACCTTTCCGGAGCAGGTCTTGTTTCGCGTACTGCCCCTCCTCGCCATGTTCATGGTGGCGCCGATGCTGGGCGCCTGCGCGTTCCTGCCATTCGGGGCGCTGATGTCGCCCACCGACTGCATGACACGCGTGATGTACTTCGAGTCGAACCGTTCCTCCGCAGAGGGCATGCTCGCTGTGGGCACTGTCGTGATGAACCGGGTACGCGACCCGAAATTCCCGCACAGCGTCTGCGGCGTTGTCGGCCAGCCGGGCCAGTTCGCGCCAGGCGTACTGTGGCTACCCATGCACGAGGGGCGCGGCCTCGCCTTGGCGCGCGATATGGCGCGGCGCGTGCTCAACGGCGAGCGTCATCCTGGCGTTGGTGGCGCCGAATACTTCCACACGGCCGGCTACACCTTCCCGTATGACAACATGCACTATGTGCTGGTTGCCGGCGGCAACGCCTTCTATTGGAAGTCCTGAGGGATCCGGTCGGTTGACTTGGCCTGGTTCCAGGAGATGCTGTCTGCCGATCGAGGAGCCCCGCCATGCCCGACGTACCGGACGACAGCAAACTCACGCGGACCAAGTCGAAATGGGCCGAACTGGGGAAGTTCCTCACCGGCAGCACGTCGCGGCCCGAAGATAGTCGTCTGCCGCCGGGTCAGCACCTGGTGCGCAACTGGCCTGTGCTCGACCTTGGCCAGACTCCGAACATTGCTCGCGAGAACTGGCGGCTCGACATCACGGGCGCGATCGAGCATCCGGCGAGCTGGACCTGGCACGACTTCATATCCGCGCCGCAGGGCCAAAAGATCAGCGACATCCATTGTGTCACCACGTGGTCGCGATACGACAACCACTGGGAGGGCGTGACCACCCATGATCTGATGGACGCGGTGCAGCCACGCGCCGAGGCAACACACGTGCTGCTCACCAGCAGCGATGGATACACCACGAACCTGACGCTTGAAGACTTCGCCTCGCCCGAGGCTTTGCTCGCCCATAGCTGGGAGGGCCAGCCGCTCTCGCCCGAACATGGCGGACCGGTGCGGCTGGTTGTGCCGCACCTCTACTTCTGGAAGAGCGCCAAGTGGCTGCGAAAGATCGACTTCGCAACGCGCGACCGCCCGGGTTTCTGGGAGGTCCGCGGCTATCACAACCACGCCGATCCCTGGCTCGAGGAGCGCTACTCGTAAGCGCTCCTCTCGCGGATCCTGCAACTCAACCTGTGAAATCGCGCTTTCCGATCGGCACGCCGGCGTGCCGGAGCAGGTCATAGGCGGTGGTCACATGGAAGTAGAAGTTGGGCATGGCGTTCTCGTGCAAATACTTGACCGCCGGCCACTGCACCTCCTCGCCGCGGATCTTCAGTGGAATGAGCTTGTCCTCGAGCCCATCGAGCTGCGCTGGCGTCACCGCCCGGGCGAAATCGATTCCGGTCTGGAGCCGCTTCTTGAGCTCCTCCCAAGTCTTCTCAGTGTCGGGCCATTGCGGGGCCGCGATACCGGCGACGCGGGCCAGAAACAGCTTCGACCGGTCGGTCGCAGACTGAATCTGGAAGGCGAAAGGGTTCATGTCGGGCGCAAAGCGCATGCCGACAAAATTGTCGGGGCTGAACTTGCGCTCGGCAGCATTGGCCTCCGCTTTGGCCATGATCGCCTGAAGGTTCGTGAGCATACGGGTGAAAACGCCCGCGGACGCGGCGTGAAGCGAGATCGTCATCGTCGGAGTTCCAGTCTGGTGGGGATGGCGTGTCCGGGCTCCTCCCTTACATCGCCATTCGCCGATGGTTTGCCGCAAAGCGGCACGCAACGCAATGGGATGCGCGCCCCACCGCACCCTTAGGAATGCATTAACGCACCGGCCCTACCGTTTGGCAGAACCTGCCCGCGAGACCGCCATGGCCACGATCACCGGCGCCGACTTTCTCGACGACAACCTGGCCGGCCTGCAGGCTCTGCAGCAATTGCAGGCCGCCGCGCCGCAATACTTCAAGGGCACTGACGGCAAGATGCACGCGGCCGGCTCGTTCAAGGGCCTCGACGGAAAATACCATCCCAAGGGCTCGTTCTACGGCCGGGATGGCAACTATCATCCGGCGGGCTCCTTTCTCGGCAATGACCGGAAGTACCACCTCAAGGGCTCGTTCCTGGGCAAAGACAATGCCTGGCATATCCAGGGCTCTTTCCTGGGCCGCGACGGCAACTACCACGGGCCGAACGCCAAGCAGAAGGCGGACGGGACCTATGTCGAGGACAGGACCGACTCGATGCTGCAGCTGCTCGAGTCGTCCGGCGCGGTGACCTGACAAGCCGCTGATTTTTCTGCCGAAAAACGAAGGGGCCACAGTCCGTTGAAGAACTGTGGCCCGTTTTGGAGAAACGCCCGCCGCACTGTTGAGGGCTTGGGGGCAGCGGCGGGCGCCTCTCAGGTTCACCGGTGCATGGGTCGTTTGCAGAAATCCGGAGAACACCCGGATAAATGGCGCTTCGAGCGCACAATGAAAGGGCCCTTCACCGATTGGTGATGTTCATGGACGAGTTTTCATGCGGGTTGCCCGGCAGAGGCAAAATCCCTAAGAGAGCACCGCAACGCGCGGGCCTTCGGGCCCGGCAATGCAACGAGATCCCGATGGACATTCTTTCGCCGCCTCCGGCGCCGCAGAAGGCCTTTACCAGCCCTGACGACGCCTGGGCCTATGTCGCCGAGCTGTACCACCGCAATACCCGCTTCATCCGGGATCATCTGATCGGGCTCAGCAAGGGCGCGGTCCCCAAGGGCCGCGTCCGCGCCTTCTATCCCGAAGTTCAGGTGACCTCCCGCAGCTACGGCAAGACCGATTCGACCCTCGCCTACGGCTACCTCCACACCCCTGGCGTGTACCGCACGACAATCACCGCGCCTGACCTCTTCCGGGACTATCTCAGGCAGCAGTTCGCTGTGATCCTGCGCAATCACGGCGGCACCATCGATGTGGGCGAGTCGACCACGCGCATCCCGCTGCATTTTGCCCTGGCACCCGACGAACGTATCGACGGGGAGGCGCTCGAGGCACTGCCCATTCCTCTGCGCGACCTCTTCGACGTTCCCGATCTCGAGGATACCGACGACGAAATCGCCAACGGGACGTTCGTGCCGCCGCCCGGAGGGCCCTACCCGCTTGCGCATTTCACCGCGCCGCGCGTCGATTACTCGCTCTACCGGCTCAGCCACTACACGGGCACCGATGCCGAGCACTTCCAGAACTTCGTGATCTTTACCAACTATGCCTTCTACGTGGACGAGTTCTGCCGGCTGTCGCTGCAGTACATGGCGGAGGGCCACCCCGACTATGAGGCCTTCGTCGAGCCGGGCAACCACATCACCTGGAACAAGCGCCTGGGCGGCCGCACCGAAGGAGTTCGCGCCAGCCGCATCCCTCAGATGCCTGCCTATCACCTGAGGATGAGCGGCGCGCGCGGCATCACCTTCGTCAATATTGGCGTCGGGCCCTCCAACGCCAAGACGATAACCGACCACATCGCGGTGCTTCGGCCGCATGCGTGGATCATGCTCGGCCACTGCGCCGGACTGCGAAATTCCCAGGAGCTTGGCGACTACGTTCTCGCTCATGCCTATGTAAGGGAAGATCACGTGCTCGACGCCGACGTGCCGGTTACGGTTCCGATTCCCGCCCTCGCCGAGGTGCAGGTAGCGCTTGAGAAGGCGGTGGCGGAAGTCACCCATACCGAGGGTCTCGAAACCAAGCGCATCATGCGCACCGGCACCGTGGCGACCTTCGACAACCGCAACTGGGAATTGCGCGACCAGCGCGAGATCACGCGACAGCTCAGCCAGTCCCGGGCGGTGGCGCTCGACATGGAATCGGCGACGATCGCCGCCAACGGCTTCCGCTTCCGCGTGCCGTATGGAACGCTCCTGTGCGTCTCGGACAAGCCGCTTCACGGCGAGCTCAAGCTGCCAGGCATGGCCTCAGAGTTCTATCGCACGCAGGTCAACCGACATCTGCTGATCGGCATCCGGGCCATGGAGATTCTGCGCGAGGCCCCACCCGAGAAGCTCCATTCGCGCAAGCTGCGCAGCTTTGCCGAGACGGCGTTCCAGTAGCCAGGGGCCTCGCTAGAGCGGCTCGTAGTCAATCTCGAGGAAGCTATCGACCTCGCGATTCCATCGATCCTGCACGAAGCTCACATGCCTGGGATGGCGGTCATACGCGTCATAGGCTTTCCTGTCAGCGAACTCCATCGAGAGGCCAAAGCGATACTCTGTCGTCGGACTGACCTGCTTGAGCTGTTCGAATTTTTCCACGCCTGGAATCTTTTCGAGCGCGATTCTGGCGTCGCGCAGGAAGGCCTTCTCCATGAGGGAGCCATGCGCGTGCTTGAGATTGAACACGACCGTATGGCGGAACATTCAGCCCTCCGCTTCCCTACCCACGGCCTCGCTGGCAGCGATCGCCGCCATGTTGACGATTCCGCGGCTGGTTGTTGACGGAGCGAGAATGTGGGCAGGGGCCCGCGGCCCCATCAGGATCGGCCCCACGGCAAGCGCGTTCGTCATCTCCTTGAGCAGGGTCATCGACAGATTGGCGCTCTCGAGGTTCGGGAAAATCAGCAGATTGGCCTCTCCTGTCAGCACCGTGTCCGGAATATAGCGCGTGCGCAGCTCTTCATTGAGCGCCAGGTCACCCTGCATTTCCCCCTCGACGATCAAGTCTGGAGCTGCGGCCTTGAGCTGGCGGTAGACCTCCCGCATCTTGAACGCCGTTTCACCATCGCGCGAGCCGAAGTTCGAGTAACTCAGCAGCGCGACCTTGGCCTCGATATTGAACCGGCGCAGATGACTGCGGGCCTGCAGGGCGATCGCCACCAGCTCCTCGGCCGTTGGATCGATGTTCACATAGGTGTCGGTGAGGAAGAAGGCGCCGCGCGGCATGATCAGCATCGAAAGCGCCGAGACGTCCTTGATCCCCTCCTGCATCCCCAGGACTGAGCGGATGTCGCGTACGTGTTTGATGAACCGTCCCTGCAGGCCACAGAGCATCGCGTCGGCCTCGCCACGCTTAACGGCCAGGGCGGCAATGGTGGTGGTGTTGGTTCGCACGATCGTGCGCGCAGTCTCAGGGGTGACGCCGGAGCGGCCCACCAGCGAGTGAAACAGCGCGACATAGTCACGGTAGCGGGGGTCGTCCTCGGGATTTACCACCTCGATCTTGCTCAGGTCGAGGTTGAGGCCAAACCGCTTGATGCGGGTCTCGATCACCTGCGGCCGACCGATCAGGATCGGCACAGCGATGCGATCCTCGATGAGCACCTGAACAGCGCGCAGTACGCGCTCTTCCTCGCCATCGGCGAAGGCGACCCGCCGACCCTGGCCCTGGGCCCGGTCGATGATGGGTTTCATCACCAGGCCCGAGCGGAAGACGAAGCGGTTCAGGCTGTCGTGATAGGCGTCGAAGTCCGTGATGGGGCGCTTGGCTACCCCGGTTTCCATCGCGGCGCGGGCCACGGCTGGGGCGATCCTCAGGATCAGGCGCTGATCGAAGGGATTGGGAATGATGTGGTCGGGTCCGAACACAGCCGGCTGGCCGGTTGGCGAGACTTCAAGGCCCGGGTCGTGGGCGAGCCGCGCGATGGCGTAGGATGCGGCAACCTTCATTTCCTCGTTGATCGCCGTGGCGCCCACATCAAGGGCGCCACGAAAGATGAAGGGAAAGCATAGAACGTTGTTCACCTGATTGGGGTAATCGGACCTCCCGGTGCAAACCATCGCGTCCGGTCGGACCGCCTTGGCCTCCTCCGGCATGATCTCGGGCACGGGGTTGGCAAGCGCCAGCACAAGCGGCTTAGGCGCCATCTTCCGCAGCATCTCCGGCTTCAGGGCGCCCGCAGCGGAGAGACCAAGGAAAATGTCGGCGCCCTCGAACACATCGGCCAGCGTGGTTGCGTTGCTCTCGCGACAGAAGCGGCCGCGCCACTTATCCTTGACGTCGTGCCGCTTATGCGTGAGCAGCCCATCCTTGTCGGCGACCCAGATGTTCTCGATACGGGCGCCCAAGGCGACGAGCATATTGAGGCAAGCGATCGCCGCAGCGCCAGCGCCACTTGTACAGATCTTCACGTCCTCGATCTTCTTGCCGGCAAGCTCAAGGCCGTTGAGCACGGCCGCGCCGACTATAATGGCGGTGCCATGCTGATCGTCGTGGAATACGGGAATCTTCATGCGCTGGCGCAGCGCTTCCTCGATCTCGAAGCATTCAGGGGCCTTGATGTCCTCCAGGTTGATCCCCCCGAAGGTTGGCTCAAGGGGCCGGACGACCTCGATGAACTTCTTAGGATCGGTTTCATCGACCTCAATGTCGAACACGTCGATGCCCGCGAATTTCTTGAAGAGCACCGCCTTGCCTTCCATAACCGGCTTGGCGGCCAGGGCGCCGATGGCGCCCAGCCCGAGGACCGCAGTGCCGTTCGAAATCACGGCCACGAGGTTCCCACGCGTGGTGTAGCGGGTCACTGCATCCGGGTCTTCGGCGATCGCTTCGGAGGGCGCAGCGACGCCTGGCGAATAGGCGAGAGAGAGGTCACGCTGATTGCCGAGCGGCTTGGTCGGCTGAATCTCGAGTTTGCCGGGTTTGGGGAACTCGTGGAAGTGAAGCGCCGCTTGGCGGCGCTGCCTGAACTGCTCGTCGACTTCGGACGCCATTACCGGACCCCTCGCCCGCCGATCCGGAAAACACAAAGGCCGGTTTTCCAACCGTCTCGGCGGCCACGTTCATCTTGCGCTTGTGGTGCCACTAAACGCCCGGCAAGGGAAGTGCCGGAGGGCCCGACGCCCGTCAAGCCGCGGCGGGCGCAGGAGAAACCAACTCCGGAGGCGTCTTGCGCGAGCCATTGATGGCGCGCGCCAACTCCTTGAAAGCTCCCACCTTGAGAGCTGGGGCGAAGAGGTATCCCTGCGCCATGACGACGCCCCGGGCCCGCAGATAGAGCGCCTGGGCCTCCGTCTCCACCCCTTCCGCGATGATCTCGCAGCCCAGATCGCGGCACATGGCAATGAGGCCATCGAGCACCGGAACCTGCTGGGTGTCGGCCTTGATCATGTCGACGAAGATGCGGTCGATCTTGATGACGTCGACGCCGAGCGTTTGCATATAGGCGAGATTGGAGTGCCCGGTCCCAACGTCGTCCATGGCAAGCCGCGCACCGAGCGAATGCAGCCCGGCGATGACCGTCTGCACCGCGGTGGAACTGTCGAGCGGGCGCCGCTCCGTTATCTCGAAGACCAACTGCCGGAACGACACGTTCGACCCGCCGAAAATGGCCTGCACGTCCTCTACGATGGCGCCATCACGGAAATGCCCGTCGAACAGATTGATCGAGATCTTAAGCTCCGGCATCTCCACGCACAGGTCGCCAAGATCGTTTCGCACTTGCTGCATCAGGCTTAGAGTCATCGGGATCGCCAGGCCGGTCACCTCGGCGTAGTCGATGAATGCACCGGGCATGACGACCTCCCCGTTGCGCTTCTCCCAGCGGCAGAGGACTTCGCAACCAGAGATGGCCCCAGTCTTGAGGTTGATGACCGGCTGGTAGTGCGGCCGAATCTCGCCGGCGGAGATGGCCCGCTCAAGATCAAACGCAGGCAGCTTCGAGCGTCGCACATATTGCAGCGCCAAAACGAGAAAGGCGCCGCTCATGAGACAGGCCACAACCGTGAAACTCATGTCGAGATCGGCGTAGTCCGCGCGGACCATGGCAAAAGGCACCGCGGCCTCGACCCGCACCGGCAGCTCGCCGGCAAAGCCTTCGACGGCGATGAACTCTACCGCGCCGCGATTGTCGTAGGCGCTCGCGTCTCCCGCCACCATCACCGGTGTGCCGTTCGTCAGGGCGACACGTACCATGGCGGTGGGCTTGAACCGGCTCAAGAGGCCGCTGTCTGAACTGGATACGATGGGCACGAAGGCCGAAACCCATCGCGATGTGCCGACGGCCTGCGTCACCTTCAGCACGGGGGTTTTCAGCGCCCCCAGCCGGCCGACAGTGACCGTCTCGGAATGGCCCGGAATCGCCAGACTCGTCGAAAGCGGTGCGAAGTTGATGGTTTCACCATAGGCGTCGCAGTATTGCGTTCCGTCAGCGCCTTCGACGACAACCTGCTTGAGATAGAGGCTCTGTTCGACGGCCCGATGCACATTGGCGATATAGGTCGGCGTACACAAAGAGGGACTGTCGGCAAGGATCGTCCGCAAGGAATCGATCGCGTCATAGGCGCCCTGCTGGATGCGATCGGTGATGGCGTCGAGGGACGTTTGCATCTGCGCCCGCTCGCGGACGCGGACGTAGCCGTCAAGCAGCCAATCCACGCCCATGACCGGCAAGAACGCCAGTATGGCCGCAACCAGCGTTACGATGTTGGCATATCTCGATCTCAAGACGCCGAGCGACCTCGCCCCCGGGGAGTGAGTGCACTCTGTCAGCCGCGCCTTAAGTTGCCGTTAATGATCGTTAACCTGAGCGGGAATCTCACTTGTCAGGGAGGTTGAGCCGCAGGTGCAGTTCGCGCAGCTGCTTGGCGGTCGCGGGACTGGGGGCGCCCATGAGCAGATCCTGCGCCTGCTGATTCATCGGGAATAGCGTAATTTCGCGCAGATTGTCGGCCCCGCACAGCAGCATGACGATGCGGTCGATTCCGAACGCCGCTCCACCATGCGGCGGGGCGCCATACTGAAAGGCGCGATAGAGGCCGCCGAACTGCTCCTCGACCTCCGTGCGGGTTTTGCCCGTGAGCTCGAACGCCCGCACCATGGTTTCGGGCTCCTGGTTACGGATCGACCCCGATGCGATCTCGAAGCCGTTGCAGACGGCATCGTACTGGAATGCCTTTATAGTGAGCGGTTCCTGGGTGTTCAGGGCGTCCAGCCCCCCTTGCGGCATCGAGAACGGATTGTGGGCGAAGTCGATGCGCTTGTCCTCCTCGTTCCATTCGAAGAATGGAAAATCGACGATCCAGCAAAGCGCAAAACGATCCTTGTCGACGAGATTGAGCTCGGTTCCGATCTTTGTGCGCGCCTCGCCCGCGAAACGATACATCTTCTCCGGACGGCCGAGCACGAAGAACACTGCGTCGCCCTCACCTAGGCCGAGCTGCTGGCGGATCGCCTCGGTGCGCTCCGCGCCGATGTTCTTGGCGACGGGCCCGGCCCCTTCGAGCGCGCCGTTTTCGATGCGCCAGAAGATGTAAGCAAGTCCCGGCTGTCCCTCGCTTTGCGCCCAGCCGTTCATGCGATCACAGAAGGCCCGGCTGCCACCCCCTTTGGCGGGAATGGCCCAGACTTCCGAGCGATCGTCGTTTGCCAGCTGACCCGCAAACACTTTGAACCCGGAGCCGGCGAAGTGGGCGTTCACCTGCTGCATTTCGATGGGGTTGCGCAGGTCAGGCTTGTCGCTGCCATATTTGCGGATGGCCGTTTCATAGGGAATGCGCGGCCAGTCGCGGGTGACCGGTTTGCCATCTGCGAATTCTTCGAAGAGGCCGGTAATGACCGGCTGCATTGTCATCCACACGTCTTCCTGTGTGACGAAGCTCATCTCGAGGTCGAGCTGATAGAACTCGCCGGGTAGACGGTCGGCGCGTGGATCTTCGTCGCGGAAGCAGGGTGCGATCTGGAAGTAGCGGTCGAAGCCAGCCACCATGAGCAATTGCTTGTACTGCTGGGGAGCCTGCGGCAAGGCAAAGAAAGTCCCAGGATGAATACGCGACGGCACGAGGAAATCCCGCGCCCCTTCAGGCGAAGAGGCCGTGAGGATGGGCGTGGAGTATTCGGCAAACCCCGCATCATGCATCCGACGGCGCATGGAGGCGATGATCCGGGTCCGCTTGACGATATTGGCGTGGAGCGTCTCGCGCCTGAGATCGAGGAAGCGGTAGCGCAAGCGGATATCTTCGGGATAGTCCGGCTCGCCGAAAACCGGCAGCGGAAGCTCCTTGGCCTCGCCCAGCACCTCAAGCTCGCGGATGAAGACCTCGACCTGCCCGGTCGCCTGTTTGGGGTTTACTGTCTCGGGAGTTCGCGCCTTCACCTCGCCGTCGACGCGGATCACCCACTCCGAACGCACGGTCTCGGCCAGCTTGAACGCCGCGGAATCCGGATCGATCACAAGCTGGGTCAGCCCGTAGTGGTCACGCAGATCGATGAACAACAGCCCGCCATGATCGCGCACGCGATGCACCCACCCGGACAGGCGCACATTATTGCCCACGTCGCCCAAAGTCAGGGCTGCGCAGGTATGTGTGCGATAGCGGTGCATTTTCTGGGTCTCACCAATGTTGGAGTCGGGCCAAAACGGCGCCGGACAAGCGCATGTGGTCCCCCGATTGTCAAGATTCCGGCCTTCGGCAGGGCTAACGGCCCGTCCCGCCATCAATTTCGCTGTTGGAGGCAAAGCCGGGGCCCTGCTAAGACCATTGCAATAAGGCCCCGGTGCCCCCGGGAGCGCATGAGAGTTCGAAGACTGGATCAATGGAGCTGACCACCTCGACCGGCGCGCTGAGTGCGTTTTGCGCGCGTGCAGCGAAGTTCGACTTTGTGACGGTCGACACCGAGTTCCTTCGCGAAACCACCTATTGGCCCAAGCTGTGTCTGCTGCAGGCGGCCACGCCGGACGAGGCCATTCTGGTGGACCCCCTGGCCGACGGCCTCAGCCTCCAGCCCTTCTTTGACCTGCTTGCCAATGACAAGGTCACCAAGGTCTTCCACGCGGCCCGGCAAGACATCGAAATCTTCGTGAAACTCACCGGCAAGGTGCCCAATAACATCTTCGACACCCAGATCGCCGCCTCGGTCTGCGGCTTCGGCGACAGCGTGTCATACGACAATCTGGTGCGTTCGGTTACCGGGGTCGATCTCGACAAATCCTCACGTTTCACGGACTGGTCGCATCGCCCTCTCAGCGAAAAGCAACGGCTCTATGCCCTCGCCGACGTCACCTATCTGCGCGACATCTACGTCAAGCTGCGGGAGCAGGTTACCGAAACGCATCGCTGGGACTGGGTCGAGGACGAGCTCGAAATCCTCCGCTCGATCGACACCTATGTGGTCAAGCCGGAAAACGCCTGGGAGAGGCTCAAGTCCAAGCTCAGCCGCCCGCGCGACCTTGCCGCGCTCAAGGCGCTCGCCGCGTGGCGGGAGCGGCGGGCCCAGGATGGCGACCAGCCGCGCAGCCGCGTGCTCAAGGACGACGCGCTGATCGAGATCGCCCAACAGCGCCCGCTCAGCCCCGAGGCGTTCGACAAGTTGCGCGCCGTGCAGCGCGGCTACGGCCGCTCGGGCGCTGCAGCCGAAATCATTGCCCTGCTGCGGCAGGTCGAGGCCCTGCCGAAATCCGATCTCCCCCCGGCTCCCGAGCGGTACCGGGGCCCCTCGCCCAAGGGCGCTGTGGGAGACCTAATCCGCGTTCTGCTCAAGGCCGTCAGCGAAGAACACGGCGTGGCTGCAAGAATTGTCGCAACATCGGACGACATCGACGCCATCGTGCTGGACGACGAGGCAGATGTTCCGGCCTTAAGAGGCTGGAGACGAAAGCTCTTCGGTGACAAGGCGCTGGCGATCAAGCACGGCAAGATCGGCCTTGCGGCTACCCGCAAGGGCGTGGTCGAGATCTCGCTGCCGGCCAAAGACTGAGGCGGCGGGTCAGCCCGCCACGATTTCGCTCGCTTTCAGTCCCGCCACACCGGCGAGTTGCTCCAGCCTCCCCTCGAGATGCTCCCCCGAGAGAAAGGCGAGGTCGGGGGGCAAGTGCAGACGAAGCCGTCCGCCCTCGAGCGAAAAGTGTGCCCGCGGCAGGACGCCGGGCATGGCCGCCGACATGGGGTAAGCGACACGGAACACGGCGCCCAGCAGTCGCGCCTTCATGTTCGCCGCCGGTCCCGCGAGGGCCATCAGCGATTGGCTGACGCTCTTGTGCTTGAGGCCCATATAGCGCACGGCCAGCGTCTCTGCGAGAAATGCCCGGCCAGGATGATCAACGCCGGCGAGCGCACCATAGGCCACAAGGTCAACGCTTTGCTCCCCGCGATAGTCCGGATGGCCCCGCCATCCGATATCGCTCAAATAGCACGCGACCTTGCGCAGCCGCTCCTCTGCCGCGGTCTCGCGAACATGGATCGCCGCCAGGAAGTCGCCGGTGAAATCGATGAGGTCGGCCGCATGAGCCGGCGATCGCGACCGCAGGATTGAAATCTCCTCGGCGCCCTGAAGCAGCGGATCAATCCTCTGCTCTTCCGGTGTCAGCTGGCCATAGAGGTACCCTTCGCGCACGCCAAGGGCCGAAAACAGCACGCTGTCGAAACGGCCTGCGCGAAGCACCTCGCTCATTACCGCAGCACCGTAAGGCATCAGATCCTTACGCGACGAACTGACAAAGTCCGCGCCCGGAATGACTTTTCCCGCCGCCGCGGCATC
Source organism: Devosia sp. (assembly GCA_035548755.1). Lineage (GTDB taxonomy): Bacteria > Pseudomonadota > Alphaproteobacteria > Rhizobiales > Devosiaceae > Devosia_A. The sequence goes on along the minus strand of DASZSH010000080.1, from coordinate 10,491 downwards.
GACAATGTCGTCGCACAGCCGGGCAATGTCGTTTGCCCTGGTGAGGTAGTGCTGGACCATGTGAAGCGGGTAATCGCGCAGCACCTGGTGCATCTTGGCGAGGGAGCGCCAGGTGCCGCCAATGGCGCAGAACTGCCCGCCTGGCCGTCGCTTGAGAAGGCCCGACCGGCTCACGCGCTCGCGGGCGATCTCACGTGCTCGTGCTGCCGAGCGATTGGAATCGTCCTGCAAGCGGATGACGCCGAGTTCATGGGTTTCGCCGGTCCCGTCCCGACCTGCGACGATCGTGCTCAACTCGAGGCTGCCGCCGCCCAGGTCGCCCACCACGCCGGTGAAATCGGGAATACCCGCGACGACACCAAGCGCGGCGTAGTGCGCTTCCGCCTCGCCGCTCAAGACCTCGACATGAGCGTTCATAGTGGCCTCGACCGCGTCCACGAAGGCCTTGGAATTGCTTGCGTCCCGCACAGCCGAGGTGGCGAGCACGTGGACTTCGCCGCACTTCATGAGCCGCACGACCAGCGCGAAGCGCTGAATCGCGGTCAGGGCGCGATCGACATTCTCGTAGGCGAGCCGTCCAGTCTGAGCGAGCCCGCGGCCCAGAGCGCAGGGCGACTTTTCGTTGTAGAGCGGGGTGACAGCCCGGGCGAGCCGCTCATAGACGACCAGGCGAACGGAATTTGAGCCGATGTCGAGGACGGCCACGGGCGTCGCACCCTGGATGCGCCCCTGCGCGGTCGGGTCGACGTCGTGGCCCCAGAGTTCGTTCAATCATCGCTCTCTTCGATTTCGCGCGACTCTCGGGAGAGCGCGCTGCCCCGCCCCGAAAGGCTCGCATTGGTCATGAAGTAGTTGTGGGCATTGAACGGCTCCTCGCCGTCCCGCGGGGGCACACGATGCGAGGAGCCGTCGGGGAGCACCTCCCAGCTCTGCTGGTTGTCTTTGAGATAGGCCACGAACATGCGGTCAAGAATCTGCTTGTGAACGGTCTTGTTGAGCATGGGAACCATGACTTCGACGCGCCCGTGCAGGTTCCTCTGCATGAGGTCGGCCGACGACATGTAGACCTTCGCCTTGCGCGAGGGCATTGGCTCGCCCTGGCCGAAGCAATAGATGCGAGAATGCTCAAGAAAGCGCCCAACCACTGACTTCACCCGGATATTGTCCGAAAAGCCAGGAATTCCGGGCCGCAGACAGCAGATGCCACGCACGATGAGCTCGATCTTCACGCCCTTCTGGCTCGCGTCATATAGCGCGTCGATGATTTCCGGGTCGACGAGCGCGTTCATCTTGAGCCAGATCGTCGCCGGCCGCCCCTGCTGAGCGAAAGCTGCCTCCTTGGCGATATGATCGAGCAGCGTCGAGTGCAGGTTGACGGGGGAGACCGCGATCGTCTCCAACTCGGTCGGCCGGGCATACCCTGTTATGAAATTGAAGACGCGGGCGACGTCTCGGGTGATCGAGGGGTCCGTCGTGAAGTAGCTGAGGTCGGTGTAAACCTTGGCCGTGATCGGGTGGTAATTGCCCGTTCCGAGATGGCAGTAGCTGACGAGCTTGCCGTTTTCACGCCGGACGACCTGGCTCATCTTGGCGTGCGTCTTGAGTTCGATGAAGCCGAAAACCACTTGGGCGCCGGCCCTTTCGAGGTCCCGGGCCCAGCGGATATTCGCCTCTTCATCGAACCGCGCCTTGAGCTCGACCAGGGCAGTCACTGACTTGCCCGCCTCCGCGGCCATGACCAGGGCCTTGACGATGGGACTGTCGCGCGAGGTGCGATAGAGGGTCTGCTTGATTGCGACGACGTCCGGATCCCGCGCCGCCTGCATGAGAAACTGCGCCACCACATCGAAGCTTTCGAAGGGATGGTGAACCAGCAAATCCTTGGCGCGTATGGCCGCAAAAAGGTCGCCGTTAAAATCGCGCACCCGTTCCGGATAACGCGGTATATAAGGCGGGAACTTCAGGTCGGGGCGATCGATCTCGCAAATCTTAGCCGCGTCGGCGAGGCCGAGAAAACCCTCCACCTCGAAGGTGTCGGCGGGCGTGGCGCCGAGTCTCTCCGAGATTTGCCGACTGAGGGCCCGCGGCATCTTCTTTTCAATTTCGAGCCTGATGACCTGGCCGCGCCGCCGCTGCCGGAGAGCGCTTTCGAACTCCACCACCAGGTCGGCCGCTTCGTCGTCGATTTCGATTTCGCTGTCCCGGATCACGCGGAAAGCGCCGGAACCGGCGACTTCATAGCCGGGAAACATCTTGTGCAGGAAGAGATTGATCAGGGTGTCAATGGTGACGACCTCGATCCGCCCCTCGCTGGTCAACCCCGACGGCAGCGTAATGAATCGGTCAAGGTTGGACGGCACGCGCACGAGCGCGGTAAGCGTCTGGGTCGAGCCCGGCCGGGTGAGTACGAAGGCAAGCGTGAAGCCGAGATTTGGGATGAACGGGAAAGGATGCGCCGGATCGACGGCAATGGGCGTCAGTACCGGGAAAATTTCCTCCCGGAACAGCCGCTGCAAGTATTTCACCTGATCAGGCGAGAGGTCAGCCGCCTCGTGGATCACCACATCTTTGTCGAACAGCTCTTCGCGCAATGTCTGCCACGCATCCTGCTGCTCGAGATGCAGATGCTGAGCGAGCGTGGCGATTTCTTCGAGCTGCTCGGTGGGCGTCAGGCCGTCGGCGCTCTGCGTCGTGATGCCGGCGCGCACCTGCCCCTTGAGGCCGGCAACGCGGACCATGAAGAATTCATCGAGATTGCTGGCGGAGATGGACACGAAACGCATGCGCTCGAGCAGCGGATGATTGGGATTGGCCGCCTCCTCGAGCACCCGCATGTTGAACTGGAGCCAGCTCACCTCCCGGTTTACGAAGCGAGCCGGAGAGGTCCTCAGAGCCTCGACGTCGGGCTGCGCTGCTGCCTCGCTGACGATTTCAGCCATTTCATTCATCGTCGTCGCCTTCCAGATCGAGTTCGAGCTGGCGAACGCCCCGTTCGGCCAAGGCCGCGGCCGCAACCGATCGGGTAATCGCCGTTCCGCGCGCGAGCGCCAGGCGATCGGTCAGGTCGGCCAGCGCCACGGCCTCCTCGGGCGAGCGTTCCATGCGCGCAACCATGTAGGCGATGACCTTGGGGTCGACCGTGACCTGCCGATCCCCGAACAATTTCACGAACATCTGTGACAACTGGATGTCATCGCTCAATGCAAGGGTGAAGCGCTGCGCGAGTCGCGCTCTCGACTTCAGATCATCGGTCTCGAAGGGCCAGTTGGCAATCGGCTCCCGCGCGGTCATCAGCACAGACCGTCCGTCTCGCATGGATTGGTTAAGCAGGTTGAACAGCGCGGCCTCGGCGTACCCGCTGCGGTCGACATCCTCAACGAGAACCGGCTGTCTGCCTGCCTCCCGAGCCAGCGCTTCGGCACTTTGCGGTGTCGCGATCACGGCCTGGGCACGATCGACCCAAATTCGACTCAAATGCGACTTGCCTGATTTCGCCGGCCCCTCAAGCAGGCTCAGCGGGTGGGGCCAGGCCGGAAAGGCCCGAATGTGGGCAAGGGCCAGGCGATTGCCATCCCCCTCGATGAAGTCGGCTTCGTGGTGCGAAGGCTCGTGCCCATAGTCGAACGGCAGCTGCCCGCCGCCGGCATCGCCGATCATTTCCTGAGATCGCTCCGACGCGACCCGCGGGACGAGCGTCGCTGTGGTTCAGGCGAGGCGGTAAGGGCCAGCTCGGGTTCATTGGCCGCCGGCTTGGCCGGGCGCTCTCCGCGATACAGAGCGCTCTCCTTGTACCGCCTAATGGCGTAACGGGTGAGCGTTGCAGTGATCGCGGCAAGAGGCACCGCGAGCAGCAGTCCGACGAACCCGAAGAGGAAAGCGAAAGCAAACAAGGCAAACATCAGCCACACCGGGTTGATGTTGATCGACTGCCCCACAAGCCGAGGGTAGAGCACGTTGCCTTCAAGGAACTGGCCGATGAGGTAGACCACAAAGACGATCAGCACAAACCACCAGTTCGGGGCAAACTGGACCACCGCGATGCCCATCGAGAGCACAAATCCGGTCAGGAATCCGAAAAACGGCACAAAGCTCAGCAATCCGGTCAGCAACCCGATGACGAGCCCGAAATTCAGCCCCGTCAGGGACAGCGCCGTCGCGTAGTAGATGCACAACACCAGGATCACGCCACCCTGCCCGCGAATGACGCCGGCCATTGAACGGTCGATCTGGTCCAACACCTGCCTCACCTCGCGCCGGTGTTCGCGCGGCAGCAGGTCGTCGATGCCTTTGACCATGCCCTCCCAGTCGAGGAGCAGGTAAAATGCGACAACCGGGGTGAGGATGAGCACGGCGATCGTGTTGAGCACGGTGAGCCCGCTTTGGGCCACTTGAGCGGTAATCCCGCCCAGGAACTCGACGCCCGAGCCCAGGAATTGGGCCAGGCTTGCCTCGAGCTGCTGTGCCCGTTCCGGCCCGAGCCACTCGTTGAGCTGCGGCGCAATGGAGCGGACAAGATTGTTGAGATCACTGACATAGCCAGGTAGCCGCGCGATGAGGCCGGCCACCTGGCTGGCGATCAGCGGCGTGATAACGACGAACAATCCAATGATCACCGCAAGGACGGCGAGCAGCACCACGGCGGCCGACCAGGCGCGGCTGATGATGAAGCGCTGAAGGAAGGAAACCGCAGGATTGAGGATGTAGGCGAGCGCGATACCGATCACGAACGGCAGCAGGATCGGGCGGAAGAGCCAGATCAGCAGGATGACGACGACGGTAAAACCGACCCAGACCAGGACCTGCGTTCTGAGAGTCATTCCTGGCGTTGCCCTTGCGTCCCGCGGGTTGAGCCGCTATCAGCGCGACTGGTTACGCCCGCTCCCGATTTCGGCTTCAGCGCCCATGTCCGACGCCCCGAACCTGCCATCAAACGGGCTTTCCTACAAGCACGCGGGCGTCGACATCGATGCCGGCAACGCCTTGGTGGAGGCCATCAAGCCGGCCGTGCGGTCGACGCGACGGGCGGGCGCGGACGCCGAGATCGGCGGCTTCGGCGGCCTGTTCGACCTCAAGGCGGCCGGTTTCATCGACCCGGTTCTTGTCGCCGCCAATGATGGCGTCGGAACCAAGCTCAAGATCGCGATCGACACAGGCAATCACAACACCATCGGCATCGATCTCGTGGCCATGTGCGTCAACGATATCATCGTGCAGGGCGCCGAGCCTCTGTTCTTCCTCGACTATTTCGCCACGGGGCGGCTCGACGTCGATACCGGGCGAGCGATTGTCGAAGGGATCGCGGAAGGCTGTCGGATCGCCGGTTGCGCCCTGATCGGAGGGGAAACCGCCGAGATGCCTGGCATGTATCACGACAAGGACTACGACCTTGCGGGGTTCGCAGTGGGCGCGGCCGAGCGCGGCACGCTCCTACCCCGGGCCGACGTCGCGGCTGGTGACGCGATCGTCGCGATCGCCTCCTCGGGGGTCCATTCCAACGGTTTTTCGCTGGTCCGCCGAATCGTCGAGATTTCGGGCATTGACTGGTATCTTCCGGCCCCCTTCGATCCCCATCGGACGCTGTCGGGGGCCCTTCTCACCCCCACGCGCATCTATGTGAAGCCGCTCCTGAGCGCGCTCAAGGCTGGCATTCCGCTCAAAGCCCTCGCGCACATCACCGGCGGCGGATTTATCGACAACATCCCTCGCGTGCTGCCGGCGACGGTCGCAGCGCATATCGACCTTGGGACCGTCGCTGTGCCCAAGGTCTTCGGCTGGCTGGCGCGCGTAGGCGGAATGAACGAACGCGAAATGCTGCGCACGTTCAACTGTGGCGTCGGCATGATCTGCGTCATCGCAGCGGCCGAGGCACAACGTCTGGTCGATCACCTCTCCGCCCAGGGCGAAAAGGCGACCGTCATCGGCAAGGTCACCGAACGCACCGCCGATGCCGTGACGTTCGAGGGTAAGCTCGGCCTGTGAGCCAACCGAAAAAGCGCGTCGCCGTCCTGATCTCCGGTCGCGGCTCCAACATGACCGCTCTGGTCGAAGCCGCCCGGCACCCGGACTATCCGGCTGAAATCGTGGGCGTCCTTTCCAACCGCGCTGACGCGCCCGGGCTGCAATATGCCTGGCTCGCCGGCGTTCCCACGGCCGTCCGCTCCCACACCGACTATCCCAGCAAGGCGGCCTTTGAGGCCGCCATGGAGGACGTCCTGGCGAGCTGGCGCCCCGACATCGTTTGCCTCGCCGGCTTTATGCGCCTGCTCTCGGCGGAGTTTTGCGCCCGCTGGGCTGGACGGCTCATCAACATCCATCCTTCGCTGCTCCCCAGGCACCGAGGCCTTCGCACGCACGAACAGGCGCTTGCGGACGGCGTCGCCGAGCACGGCTGCACGGTGCATTTCGTGACCCCGGGCATGGACGAGGGTCCCATCATCGCGCAGGCGCGGGTGCCGGTGCTTGCCGGCGACACGCCCGAGACCCTCGCGGCGCGGGTACTGGTCGAGGAGCACAAGCTCTACCCCCAGGCGCTCGCGATGCTGGCCCGCGGCGAAGTCTCTATGCCACCTCAGCCCTTGCGGCCCACCTCATAGACGCACAGCACATAACCCGAGCCCTGCCAGCCCTGGGTGTGGAGCAGTCTCAGCGGGACCTCAGGACGTGTCCGAAAGAGTGGTTCGCCCTCACCCGCCACCAGCGGGTAGATCGTGAGGTGCAGCTCATCCACAAGGTCGTGCGCCAGCAGGTCCTGCCAGAGCAGGTGGCTGAGCAGCACCAGTATCGGGCCGCCATCCCCCTGTTTCAGAGAGGCGATCTCACGATATGCGTCCGCTCGCCTGATGATGGTCGTGTTGGTCCAGGGAGCGAGTTCCGCCTCGGTCAGTTTGTCCGAAATGACCAGCTTGGGCTTGTCTGCAATGAGCTGCGCAAAGTCGCGGCGGATGCGAGTCGACCCCGGATCGGCGGGCACTGCGGGCCAGTAGGTCTTGTTGCCGAGAAAGGCGTTGCGGCTGAGAAGCAAGTGATCGGCCGCACGCAGGAGATCGGCATTGTAGTAGTCGAAGCTCTGGTCGGCGTAATAGTCGGGATGAAAGTGCTTAAAGAGCGGCGCGATGTCGTGATCCTTGCCGTCGAAATACCCATCGATGGTGAGAAAATTGCTGACAATCAGTTTCCGCATATGGGCCTCCAAGAACGGTCGGCCGACGATTCAATGTCATTGAGCGCATGGCGCAAGCCCCTTGCCCTTGGTCGAGCGGGCCTCGGACGAGCATCTGACGCGCCCCTGGGTTAGGTTGATCGCCTTCCATCACCGGATTTGATTTGAGCCATCGTCAAAATCGGTTCGACGCAGGGCCAGGCGCGGCCTAAGACCCCCAGCAGAGAGGACATCGATATGCCTATTCGATACTGGGCCCTGATCGTCATGCTCGGCGCGATCTGGGGCTGCTCGTTCCTGTTCAACGCCATCCTCATAAGGGAAATCTCGCCGCTCTGGGTCTCGGCGGGGCGTGTCACGATCGGCGCAATCATCTGCTGGGTGGCATTCCTCGCAATGCGGCGGAAGGCGCCCGCGGACTGGCGCATCTACGCGCAGCTCGTACTGCTGGGCATCCTTAACTACGCCATTCCGTTCGCTCTCTTCCCCTGGGCGGAAGAACACCTGGCGAGCGGCATCGTCGGGGTCATCAACGGTATGACGCCAATGACAACCGTGATCGTGAGCCAGCTCTGGCCGGGCGGCGAGAAGGCAACCTGGAACAAGGTCGCGGGTGTGCTGATCGGTCTTGCCGGTGCAGTCATCCTCGCATCACCCTCGCTGGGCCAGGGCTCCTCGGGCCAAGCCCTCGCCTATGCCGCGGCGCTTGGCGCGACGTTATGTTACGCACTCACCCTCAACTATGCCCGCCGCTTCAAGGCGGTCGACTCAACCGTGGTGGCTTCGAGCTCGCTGAGCGCGGCGGCCATCATCATGGTCCCAATCGCGCTGCTGTTTTCGGGCGCGCCGGTCATTACCCGCCCCGAAACATGGGGAGCGTTGTTGGGCATCGGGGTGTTCTCGACCAGTTTCTCGTTCCTGCTGGTTTACTGGCTGCTGCCCAAGGTGGGAGCCACGAACCTGTCGCTCAACACTTTCATCACGCCGATCTCAGCCATCCTGCTCGGGGTGCTTGTGCTCAACGAGAGCCTTCTGCCCGCGCACATTGCCGGCATTGTCGTGATCTTCATCGGACTTGTATTCATCGACGGCCGCCTGGTGCGGCGGCCACGCCAGGCCTCCGCTGTCTGAGCCGGCCGCGCCTCGGCGCAGGCTATTGGAGCCCCAGCTTCCTTTTCAGGATTTCGTTGAGGGCCTGGGGGTTGGCCTTGCCGCCAGAGGCTTTCATCGCCTGCCCCACGAACCAGCCGATCAGGGTCGGCTTGGCCTTGACTTTGGCGACCTGGTCGGGGTTCGCCGCGATGATCTCGTCAACCACCTTCTCGATGGCTCCAAGGTCCGTCACCTGCTTCATGCCACGCCGCTCGACGATCTCGGCCGGATCGCCCTCCGGCTCCTCGGCGATGATGATCTGCAGCAGATCCTTGGCGCCCTTGGAGGAGATCGTGCCGGCGGCCACCAGATCGACAATGCCTGCGACCTGAGCCGGCTTAATGTGCGTTTCCCACACACTCAGCCCCTGGCTGTTGGCGTATGCGGCTATGTCTCCGGTCACCAGATTGGCAACCGCCTTGCCGTCGCGCGTTCCGCCCCCTGCCTTGACCGCGGCCTCAAAATAGTCGGCGGTCTCGCGCTCAAGGGTGAGCACCATGGCGTCGTATGGGGTCACACCGTACTGCTCGATAAAGCGCGCCTGCTTTTCGTCGGGCAGTTCCGGCAAGTCACGCGCCAGATCGTCAATGAAGGCCTGATCGAATTCCAGCGGAAGCAGATCGGGGTCGGGGAAGTAGCGGTAGTCGTGCGCCTCCTCCTTCGACCGCATCGAGCGCGTCTCGCCCGTCCGGGGATCAAACAGACGGGTCTCCTGCTCAATCGTTCCACCATCCTCTAGAATATCAATCTGGCGACGCGCCTCGTACTCGATGGCCTGGCCGGCAAAGCGGATCGAATTGACGTTCTTGATCTCACAGCGCGTGCCAAAGGCGCCACCGGGGCGGCGCACCGAAACGTTGATATCGGCCCGCATGGAACCCTGTTCCATATTGCCGTCGCAGGTGCCGAGATATCTTAGAATCGTCCGCAGCTTGCTCAGATAGGCCTTGGCTTCTTCCGAGGAGCGCAGATCGGGCTTGCTGACGATCTCCATCAACGCCACTCCAGAGCGGTTGAGATCGACAAAGCTCATGTTCGGGTGCTGGTCGTGAATGGACTTGCCTGCGTCCTGCTCGAGATGCAGCCGTTCGATGCCGATTTCGATGGGGTCGCCGTCGCCCATGTCAAGCCGCACGGTGCCCTCGCCCACGATCGGGTCCTTGTACTGCGAAATCTGATAGCCCTGCGGCAAGTCGGGATAGAAGTAATTCTTGCGGTCGAAGATCGATCGCTTGTTGATCTTGGCTTTGAGCCCCAGGCCCGTGCGCACCGCCTGCTTGACGCATTCGTCGTTGATCACCGGCAGCATGCCCGGCATCGCCGCATCGACGAAGCTGACATTGGAATTGGGGGGCCGGCCAAATTCCGTCGACGATCCCGAGAACAGCTTGCTCTCGGACGTCACCTGGGCATGCACCTCCATGCCGATGACGACTTCCCAGTCGCCGGTCTGACCCTTGATGAAACTCTTGGGGTTGGGGGTACGCGTATCGATGATGGTCATGCCTACTGTCCGATGTCGTCGATGGGGCCACGCCAGGGGTCGAGGCGTTTTTCGAGCCGCACACTCATCTGGGTTTCGCGTCCGGGCTGGCCTTCGCTCTTGAGAGCCAAGATCTGGTAGCCCTGGTGCTGGTAGAAGTTAACGGCGCGCACGTTATCGGCAAGCGTGTCAAGCTGGATGCGGTCGAAGCCCTCGAGCTCGAGGAGCGACTCCATGCGCCTGAGGAGTGCTGAGCCAACGCCCTGGTTCTGCAGGAGCGGCGTGACGAAAAGGAAGGGAATGTAAGCACGGCCGCGCATGCGCTGGCACCAGCCCACGGCAACCTCGTCCACCTCGGCCACAATGATGCGATCCAACCCCTCGCGCACAGCCGCCGTCAGGCGCGACCGCTCATGTCCGGGCGAGGCCGCCGGCCCGTTAAGGAACGGCTTCAGGTCACGCTCCCAAGCGATGAAGGCGATGTCGGCGAGCGTATCGATCTCGGGCGCCAGGGCCTTGCGTATGAGCAGGTTGAGGGTCATCAGGAAGACTTGCTGCCGTGCCGGGCGACGATAATGCCCTTTTCGTAGTTGACGTTCCAGTCGATCAGCGTGCGCCAGATGAGCTCGGCCTGGTCCTCGTCAAGGCCCAGCTCGTCGGCGCGTCTGCGCTGCTTGGCGATGATGCTCCGTATCCG
>DASZSH010000079.1:0-2363 GCA_035548755.1 Devosia sp. | reverse complement strand
CATGCGCCCATAGTCGAGCCCCTTGGATTTGACCTCGCGCATCGCCACCGTTTCCGTGAGCGGCATGATCGATGTCGAGGCGACGGAAATCAGCAGGGTCAGCAGCAGGATCATCCAGAAGCCGTGGCCCCAGACGAGCGCGACCAGCAGAACGAGGGCTCCCCAGGCCAAAGCGATGAGCACGCCTCGGTGGTTGCCGAGACGGTCGGCGACGTACGCGACCGCCGGAGCAACGGGGATGCGGGCAAAGAGCGGGGCGGCGCTGATGACGGCGATCTCGGCCGCCGTCAGCCCGCGCCAGTCCAGCCATACCGGCAGGAACGGGATCTTGACGCCCGAAAACAGGAACAGCGCGGCATACAATACCGATAGGCGCCAGGCGGAGCTGATACGCAGGCCGCCCTCATCGCCGGCGCCGCTCACGCCCCGCCGTGTCCTACAGGAAAGCGAGAGTGCCTCGCACGTCGTCTCATCACGCGGGTTGGGCTCATCTCACCAAGCCATGTAGCCGCCGTCGACGTTGTAGGCGGCACCGCTGACGTAAGAGGCCCGGTCCGAGCACAGCCAGCACACCATCTCGGCGATCTCCTGCGGCTTGCCCATGCGGTTGTACGGCACCATCGCCAGGATCTGCTCGCCACGGCGCTGCATGACCTCGCGGGTCATTTCCGTCTCGATATAGCCCGGGCAGACCGCATTCACCCGCACGCGCTGAGCCGCGTACTCGATGGCCGCAGTCTTGGTCAGCCCGACGACGCCATGCTTGGCGGCCACGTAGATCGACGACGTGGGCAACCCGATCAGACCGGCGATGGACGCCGTGTTGACGATGGCGCCACCGCCCTGGGCCACCATCTGCTGGAGCTCGTGGCGCATGCAGAGCCAGACGCCCTTGAGATTGACCGCGATCATGCGATCGAACGCTTCCTCGGACCAGTCCGCCGTCTTCTTGCCGGCAGCGCCAACCTGATAGCCTGCAATACCCGCATTGTTGAATGCGCAGTCGAGCCTTCCGTGCGCCTTGACGACGGCGCTGACCATGGCTGCGACATCGGCGGGTTGCGTCATGTCCGCGGCAATCGACATGGCCTGGCCACCGACAGCGTTGATCATCGCGACCGTTTCCTTCGCCCCGTCCGCGGAGAGATCGGCCACGGCAACACGAGCTCCTTCCTTGGCAAACAGCAGAGCCGCCTCCCGGCCGATGCCGCGCCCGCCGCCGGTGATGAGAGCGACCTTCCCTTCAAGCATTCCAGCCATCGTTTCCTCCATGAGCTCGCGCCGGGCTCTTTTCGTCGGCGGCTCAATCCGCGATCTACGTGCCCCCGCTCGCTTGCAGCCAGCATAGGCACACCCGCGCGCGGTTCAACGTTGCGTTTTGCGGGGACTGACAAGGGCGTGAGAAGGTGCTTATCTCCAAGACCGAGCCTCGACTTGGGCCAGCCACGCGAGGACGTGCGCGGATCGGGTCGGCCCGCCTGCTAGGACACGACAGCATGAAGTTTGCTCGGATCCCCCTGCGCTCCGCTGCCGGGGCCATTCTCGCCCACTCGGTCACGACACCGTCCGGCGTGATCAAGAAGGGCCGCGTTTTGACGGCCGACGAGCTGTCGCGCCTTTCGGCTGCAGGATTGGATGAGGTTATTGCCGCGCAACTGGAGCCTGGTGACGTCGGGGAGGATGAAGCCGCCGGCCGGGTCGCAAGGGCCATCGCCGGGCCGGGAACGCAGGTCAGCGCCCCTTTCACCGGCCGAGCCAATCTCTTCGCGAGCATCAACGGGCTCGTGGAGATCGACGGTCCGCGCGTGCAGCAGCTCAATCTCATCGACGAAGGACTGACGATCGCGACCGTGCCGCGCTTCGACCGTGCCGGCACCAAGCAGATGATCGGCACCGTCAAGGTCATCACCTTTGCCCTGCCCGAGGCGGTCGTGGTCCGTGCGGAGGCGGTGGCGCGAGAGGGCCAAGGCCTTGTGCGGGTCGTTCCGCTCCGGCCGAAAACGGCAGGTCTGATCATGACCCGCCTGCCGGCGACCAAGGAGAGCGTGCTCGTCAAGCGGCGCCAGGCGATCGCTTCCCGACTGGCAGCGCTCGGCAGCACGCTCGGGCCCGTCGAGACGGTCGAGCACGATGAGGCAGCCGTCGCCGCCGCCATCGGCCGGCTCGAGGCCGCAGGAGCCGATCCGATCATCGTCTTTGCCGCGTCCGCCATCGTCGACCGAGGCGACGTGATCCCTGCCGGGCTCGTGGCGGCCGGCGGACGCATCGTCAGGCTCGGCATGCCCGTCGATCCGGGCAACCTGATGCTGCTCGGCCGCCTCGGCGACACCGACGTGATCGGCGCTCCGAGTTGCGCCGCCTCG
>DASZSH010000078.1:0-43735 GCA_035548755.1 Devosia sp. | reverse complement strand
TCAGGGGCGAAGCAGGTGGCGTTCGGCACATGGATGCCGTCGAGCAGCTTGGTCACCTTTCCATCGCGGACATGGTAGAGGCTCCCCGAGGGGGTGGTGCCCGCGTCCTTGAGGGCCATCGTGCCGATCCAGAATGCGCCGGACGGTCCGACGCGCCCATCGTTGGAGCGATTGCCCGGCTTGTCCGCCTCGAGGGGCACGATGATCTCGCGCGTGTCGGTCTTGAGGTCGAGACGGTAGATGCCGTCGCCCGAAGCGATGGCCAGAGTGTCGGCGTCAAGGATGCCGGCCGCGGTGACCGAGGAGTCGAAGGTGAACCTGTCGACCATGATCCCGCTGCCAGTCGCCGAGAACAGCGTTTGGTTGAGGATGTCAAACCAGAATAGACGCTCGACCAGCGGATGCCAGAACACCCCTTCGCCGAGCTCGCACCGGCTGTCGATGAAGAGCTCCGCCGTATCCGTCATGAATTCCGTCCCTCGTCATAGGCCCGCACCGCCGCGCGGGCGCGCGATTCGATTTCGGCGAGCTGCATTCCCGGCTTGAAGATATAGCTGCCAAGGCCAAATCCGGCACACCCTGCCTCGAAATACTCCCGGAAATTATCGGGGTTGGCGCCGCCCACGGCAAAGATCGGCAGGTCGGGCGGCAGAACGGCCTTCATGGCCTTGATGCCCCTGGGGCCGAGAACTTCGGCGGGAAAGAATTTGAGGCCGCTGGCGCCGGCATGGATGGCGCGAAACGCGTCGGAGGGGGTGAAAACCCCAGGATAGGAGGCCATCTGCAGCTCGCGCGTGCGGGCGATCACGGCCTCATTCGTATCGGGGGAGACGACCAGCGTGCCGCCCGCAAGGCGCACGTGGTTGACCTCGTCGGTGGTGAGCACCGTTCCGGCGCCGATCGCGGCCTGCCCCCCGAACCGCCTCGCGGCAGCCGCGATCGACTGGAACGGGTCGGGCGAGTTGAGCGGCACTTCGATCATGCCGATGCCGGCCTCGATCAGGATGGCGGTGATGTCGAGCACCTGGGCGGGTGTCACGCCCCGGAGGATGGCGATGAGCTGGCGATGCGGTGTCATTGCGATCGCGCCTCCTTCAATCCGGCAATTGTCGCCTCGGCCGCGTCGATCGCAAAGGTTGCAACGCCAATCCGCCCGAGCGCGGCTCCATAGAGCTTCTCGAAGCGCGCCGAGCCGATGAGGGGGACCGGGCCACCGGTGAGCCAGTCGCTGTGGCCACCCACTTCGGCCCCGATGAGCAGGCCGGAAAGATATCCCGCGCACCAGTCTGGACCGCGGCTCGAAAGAAGCGCCGCCGCCCGTGTGCGAAAGATGAGCGCGCTCAGCAGGCCCGGATGGCCAAGTCCTGCCTCGAGGCCCTCATGCGCGCCCGCGTCCGCCGCTTCGTTGCTCACGGCGCCCGACACGGAGTGCCGCAGCACCGAATGCTGCGAGAGCACCTCGTAAAGCTCTCCGGTCATCGCCGATGAAAAACGCACGATGCGCCCGCCTGCGATCTCGACCCATTTGGAGTGCGTGCCTGGAAGGATCGCCGTCCCCTCAAAACCGGGGCGGAGGGCGAGCAGGCCCAAGAGCTGCGTTTCTTCGCCTCGCATGACGTCTTCGTGTCCGGCGGTGCGCTGGGCGACCCCCGGGAGGATGCGAGGAGTCAGACGCGGATTGGCGCCCTCGGGTCGGACCGACCGCGACAGGAGCTCGCGGAGATCGGCCGGCGTGTCGACATAGGGCGCTTCCATCCAGCCCTGGCGTGCCCCGGCCATGCCGCAAATGATCACATCGGCCGGGCCTGTGACGCGGCGGCCGATCAGCTCGTCCAGTACGCTCGGGAATTCGGCTGGCGAGAGCCTGCCCATTCCCTTGTCGGAATGGACGAAGAATGTCTGCTCGCCGTTTCCGGCAATGCCCCAGGCGCGCACATTGGAGGTGCCCCAATCGACCGCCACCCAGTCCGTCTGTGAACTCACCCGCCGCTCCGCGTCGCCTGCGCGGGCGCGACCCTAATCATGGCAAAGGCCGGGTGGAAGGCCCGGCCTTGCCAAAATGGCGAAATTTCAAGGCGCAGACCGACCGGCGCGGACGGATCAGTATTTGCGCATCAACCCGACGAGCCGGCCCTGCACCTTCACCCTGTCGGGGGGGAAGATGCGCGTTTCGTATGCGGGGTTCGCCGCTTCGAGAGCCACTGAGTTGCCCCGCTTGCGCAGCCGCTTGAGCGTGGCTTCCTCGTCGTCGACGAGAGCAACGATGATCTCGCCGGTCGCGGCGGAATCCTGCTTCTTGATGATCACGGTGTCGCCATCGAAGATTCCCGCTTCGATCATGGAGTCCCCGCGCACCTCTAGGGCAAAGTGCTCGCCGCCCCCCAGCATCTCGGGCGGCACCGCAATGGTGTGGCTGTGATTCTGGATGGCCTCGATCGGGGTGCCGGCGGCGATGCGGCCCATCACCGGAACGGCCACCGGTCGGCCTACGTCCGACATGCCGGGCATCTGGGGGGCGCTGCGCGGCGGGGGCGATGCCACCTTGCCCAGATTGCCCTCGATGACGTTGGGTTCGAACCGCGCTTTGCGTCCGCCCAGCGAGGGGTTCATGGAGTCCGGCAGACGGATCACCTCGAGGGCTCGCGCCCGGTTGGGAAGCCGCCGAATAAAGCCGCGCTCCTCAAGCGCGGTGATCAGCCGGTGAATGCCGGATTTGGAACGCAGGTCCAGGGCGTCTTTCATTTCGTCGAAGGAGGGAGGGATGCCGCTCTCCTTCATGCGTTCATGGATGAACATAAGGAGTTCATGCTGCTTGCGCGTAAGCATCGGCGGGCCCCCTCGGGGAATCAGAACAAAGACTGAACGATGTATAGATGTTCCGGCTCTGTTCTGCAACATCGGGGTAAATTTCGGCTTAATGGGCGCCGGCTCGCAGCCCGCGCGCGGGCAGAGCACGCATGGACATGCGGGTTCAGTTCAGCAGGTTGAGCGGGATGATCTCGACGATCTCGCCCGCCGGCGTGCCGGTGTCGTTTTCGGGCTGGATGATCAGGGCGTCCGCCGCCGCGAGCGAGGTCGAATGGTTGCTGTCGGTCTCAGCGATCGGCGTCACCTCCAGGAAGCCGATCTCGTTGCGGCTGAGCTTGCCGCGCACGAAGTGGCGGCGCTCACCGTTGGCGGGGAGGTCGGCCGCCAGGGGCACTCCCATGAACGGCCAGAACGGGTCAGTGTGGCCGGTCATCAGCCGCAGCGCCGGCCGTACGAGCACCACCGCCGTAACGAAAGCCGAGGCGGGGTTGCCCGGCAGGCCGAACACCAGCGTCTTGCCGCGCGTGCCGAACATCAGCGGCTTTCCCGGCCGCATCAGGATCTTCCAGAAGTCCAGAACCACGCCGAGGTCGCGCAGCACCTGCTGCATATGGTCCCGATCTCCCACGCTCGCTCCGCCCGAGGTCACGAGCACGTCGATGCCGTAGTCGAAGGCGCCCAGCAGCGTCTTGGCGAGCGCCGCCTTGTCGTCGGGCACGATGCCGAGGTCGACCACCTTGTCCGCATAGGGCGAGAGCAGGGGGATGAGCCCATAGCTGTTGGAGGAGACGATCTGGTCCGGCCCCAGGGCGCTGCCGGGAGGAACCAGCTCGTCGCCGGTCGCAAGGATGGCCAGCCGCGGCCGCCGCGCCACCTCCAGTTCGGCGTAGTTGGCCGAGGCCGCGAGATTGAGCATGGCCGGCGTCAGCGCCACCCCGGGCTCGAGCAGTTCCATCCCCTCGGTGAAGTCGTTGCCCTTGCGCCGCACCGATTGCCCCGGGCGCGCCGGCTTCCGGAACACGACCTGGTTGCCGTCGGCCAGGGCCTCTTCCTGCATGATCACGGCGTCCGCCCCGATGGGCATGGGAGCGCCGGTGAAGATGCGCACGCATTCGCCCGACTGCATCATGCCGGTGAAACGCTGACCGGCCTGCGAGGTGCCGGCGAGGAAGACCGGCTTGCCCGGCACGATTTCATCGGCGCGCACGGCATAGCCGTCCATGGCGCTGGCGTCGAAGGGAGGCTGCGTGTGCCTGGCGACAAGCGGCCTCAGCAGGACCCGGCGATGGGCGCGCGCGAGCGGCACGACTTCGGGCAGCGGGGTGGGAATATGGGTGAAGATGCGGTCCAGGGCCTCGTCGACCGTGATCATCACTCGCCCCTGCGCCAGGCGCCTGACTTGCCGCCGGTCTTTTCGACGAGCTCGATCCGGGCGATGCGCATGCCGCGGTCGATCCCCTTGGCCATGTCGTAGAGCGTGAGCGCGGCCACCGAGGCGGCGGTCATGGCCTCCATTTCGACCCCGGTGGGGCCGCTGGTGCGCGCTGTCGCCGTGATGACGAGCTCGCCGTCGGAGGCGGCGATGTCGATCTCGACGCCATCGAGCGCGATGGGATGGCAGAGCGGGATGAGGTCGGCCGTCTTCTTGGCCGCCATGATTCCGGCGATGCGCGCCGCTGCAAGCGCGTCGCCCTTGTTGAGCGTCCCCCCGGCTATGGCGTCGATGGTCTCGCGCTTGGCTTCCAGTCGCGCCCGGGCGATCGCCTGGCGCGCCGTCGCGGGCTTGCCGCCCACGTCCACCATACGGGCTTCGCCGCGTTCATTGAGATGGGTGAGCCGCGCGGTCACGGACGGCCTTTCTCTCCCCAAAGCAGGAGTTGGGTGGCGCGCGTCACATCGCTCTGGCGCATCAGGCTTTCGCCCACCAGAAACGTGCCGATGCCCGCCGTTTCGTGGAGCCTATCGAGATCGGCGTGGGTCGTGATGCCGCTCTCGGCGACAAGGTGGACGGTCTTGGGCACTGCGCCCGCCAGATCCACCGAGGTCTGCAGCGTCGTCTCGAAGGTGCGCAGGTTCCGGTTGTTGATGCCGATGAACTCGGCATCGAGCGCCAGGGCGCGGTCCATTTCCACCTGGTCGTGGACCTCGACGAGGGCGTCCATCCGCCACTCGGCCGCCGCGTCGAGGAGATAGCGGGCGGCATCGTCGCCCACTGCGGCGAGGATAATGAGGATGCAGTCGGCGCCCCAGGCGCGGGCCTCGGCGACCTGATAGGTCTCGAACATGAAGTCCTTGCGCAGCACCGGCAGCTGCGTGGCCGCGCGCGCCTCGATCAGGTAGTTGGGCGCGCCCTGGAAGCTCGGCCTGTCGGTCAGCACCGAAAGGCACGCCGCGCCGCCAAGCTCATAGGCCCGCGCGATCTCGGCCGGGTTGAAGTCGGGCCGGATCAGGCCCTTGGACGGGCTTGCCTTCTTGACCTCGGCGATAAGCGCATATTCGCCCGCTTCGCGCTTGCGGCGCAGCGCCGACAGAAACCGCCGGACGGGCGGCGCGTCGTGGGCCTCGGCCACGACTTCGTTCCACGGCCGCAGCGATTTCGCCGCCGCGATTTCCTCGCGCTTATAGGCCTCGATGCGGGTGAGGATGTCGGACATGGCGCGCTGGATCAGGCGTTGCTGACCGAGACCAGCTTTTCGAGCGTGGCCTTCGCCCGGCCGCTGTCGATCTCCTGGGCGGCAAGCTGGGCGCCGAGCCGCAGCGTGTCGGCGCGCCCCGCCACAATGAACGCGGCGGCGGAGTTGAGCAGAACCACGTCGCGATAGGGGTCGCGGGCGCCGTCGAGCACAGCGCGCAGCCGCGCCGCGTTGTAGGCCGGATCGGCGCCCTTGAGATCGGCGAGGCTCGCCCGTTTGAGGCCGGCATCCTCCGGCGTGACTTCAAAGCTCGTGAGGTTGCCGCCCTTGATGGAGGCCACGAAACTGGGTCCGGTCGTGGAGAGTTCGTCGAGCCCGCCGTCGCCATGCACGACCCAGGCCGAGATGGCGCGGTTGGCGAGCAGCGCGGCGGCCACCGGCTCAACCCAGTTCTTTGCGTAAACGCCCAGCATATAGCGGCGAGCGCCGGCCGGGTTGGACTGGGGGCCGAGCAGGTTGAACATCGTGCGCGTGCCGATCTCGGCCCGGCTGGGGCCGACATGCTTCATCGCTGGGTGATGGGCGGGCGCGAACATGAAGCCGATGCCGGCCTCCTTGATGCACCGCGAAATCTGCTCGGGCGCGAGGTCGATCCTGACCCCGAGCGCCTGCAGCACGTCGGAGGCGCCGGATTTGGAGCTGAGCGCGCGGTTGCCATGCTTGGCGACGGGCACGCCCGCGGCCGCCACCACCAGCGCCGTCGCGGTCGAGATGTTCAGCGTCTCGGCGCCATCGCCGCCCGTTCCTACGATGTCCACCACATCCTCGGGCGCGTCGACCTTGACCATCTTTTCCCGCAGGATCGAGACGGCGGCGGCAATCTCCCCCACGCTTTCGCCCTTGACGCGCATGCCCATGAGGAAGGCGCCGATCTGGCTTGGCGTCGCCTCGCCCGACATGATGATGTTCATCACGCCGCGCATCTCTTCGCCCGTCAGGTCCTGACGGGCGGCAATCTTTCCAAGGGCGGCCTTGATCTCCATCAGGCGGCCTTCCTGAGCCCGAAGTCGCGGCTCAGATTGAGGAAGTTCTGCAAGAGCGCGTGCCCGTTCTCGCTGGCGATGCTCTCGGGATGGAACTGCACGCCATGAAGAGGCAAGCTCCTGTGCTGCATGCCCATGATCAGGCCGTCGTCGCTCGAGGCGGTAACCTCGAGGCTGGCGGGTAGGCTCTCCCGCTTGACGATCAGGGAATGATAGCGCGTCGCCTCGAACCCGGAATTCAGTCCGCGGAACACGCCCTTGCCGGTGTGGTTGATGCGGCTGGTCTTGCCATGCATCAGCTCGGGCGCGCGCACGACCTCGCCGCCCATTGCCTGGCCGATCGCCTGATGGCCCAGGCACACCCCCAGGATGGGAGTGTCCGCCTTGAAGCGGTTGATGAGGCTCAGGCAGATGCCCGCCTCGTTCGGTGTGCAGGGGCCGGGCGAAAGCACGATCGCCTCAGGCGCCATCGCCGCGATCTGGTCGAGGGTGATCTTGTCGTTCCGGTAGACGACCGGATCGGCTCCCAGTTCTCCCAGAAAGTGCACGAGGTTGTAGGTAAAGCTGTCGTAGTTATCGATGACGAGCAGGCGCATGGCGTTCTCGGGTCACGTTCGGTCGGCGTAAAAGGCGAAGGGGATGCGGCTGGGGTCGTAGAAGGCGAATTCGTAAGTGCCCCAGCCGGTCGCCGCAGGCGGCGATATGATGGGCGCCTTGTCCCGCCATTCGGCGTAAAGCTGATCGACGTCCGATGGGGCTCTGAGTTCGACGCGCAGCGCCATCACCTCGGTGGTTCCCGGCTGTGACCGGCCATAGGTCTGCAGGTGCATTTCGACGCCACTGCGGGAGATGGTGGCATAGTCGGCCGCTTCGGAGGGCTGCCGGTCGCTATATCCCACCGAAAATCCCAGCGAGCGCCAGAAGGCGAGATCGACGGCCATGTCCAGCACACGGCAGACGGGGCGGACGCCGACGAAATGCGGTGATGTGGACGAGGGCTTCATTGCCCGACCCTTGCTTCGCCGGCGTAGCGTAATGCCTCTTCGGCGGCGCTGAAAAGGGCGCGCGCCTTGTTTTCGCATTCGAGCTGCTCGAGTTCGGGCTTTGAATCGGCCACAATCCCCGCGCCGGCCTGCACATAAAGCGTGCTGTCCTTGATGATGGCCGTGCGCAGCACGATGCAGGTGTCCATTGTCCCGTCGGCTCCGAAATAGCCCACGCAGCCGCCATAAATCCCCCGGCGGGCCTTCTCGAGCTCCTCGATGATCTCCATCGCCCGAACCTTCGGGGCCCCCGAAACGGTGCCCGCCGGAAAGCCGGCAGCGAGCGCGTCGACAAAGTCCTTGTCCGCCGCCAGTTCGCCGACGACGTTGGAGACGATGTGCATGACATGCGAATAGTATTCGAGGAAGAACTTGTCGGTGACCTTCACCGAACCAATCCGTGCCACGCGCCCCACATCGTTCCGGCCGAGGTCGAGCAGCATCAGATGTTCGGCCAGCTCCTTGGGATCGCTCAGCAATTCGTCGGCGAGTTCCTTGTCCCGCGTGGGCGTCGAGCCGCGTTTCCGAGTGCCGGCAATCGGCCGGATGGTCACCCGACCCTTTTCGACCTTGACCAGGATTTCCGGGCTGGAGCCGGCGACGGCGAAGTCGCCGAAATCGAGCATGTACATGTAGGGGGAGGGGTTGGTGCGCCTGAGCGCGCGATAGAGCGCCGTCGGCGGCAGGTCGAACTTGGCCTCGAAGCGCTGGCTGAGGACCACCTGAAAGATGTCGCCGGCCCGAATGTACTCCTTGGCGCTCTCGACCATCGCGGCATACTCGGCCTTGGTCGTATTGGACGTGACCGCGATGCCCTCGAGGTCGGGGAGGCTCGGCGCGTAGGGCAGGGTGCGGCTCAGCCGGGCGATCGCCTCGTCGATCTTGCCGTGCGCCCGCTCCCAGGCCTGCCGGGCCGACACGCCTTGGCGCAGATAGACTGGCGCGGTGAGGTAAAGCTCGTCCTTGAGCGTGTCGAAGACGGCGAGCACGGAGGGCCGCATCAGGATGGCGTCGGGCAGCCCGAGGCCCGCGGCGTGCTGGTCGGGCAGCTCCTCCATCAGGCGAACCATATCGTAGCCGAGATAGCCGTAGATGCCGGCGGCGGTGGAGGGGAGGCCCTCGGGGACCTCGGTTTGGCTTTCGGCGACGAGCGCCCGTAAGGCCTCGAGCGGGGACGCCTCCAGCGGCTCAAAAGCATCCGCCTTGAGGGCCGCGTCGCGGTTGATGCTGGCCCGGCCGCCCTCGACGCGCAGGATGACGTCGGGCTCAAAGCCGATCATCGAATAGCGGCCGCGTGTCGCTCCGTCCTGCACGCTTTCGAGCAGGAAGGTGTTCTTCCGCCCCTCGGAGAGCTTCAGATACGCCCCGATGGGCGTCTCGAGGTCGGCGACGACGCGCCGGAACACGATCTGGGCGCGCCCGGCGTCGTAGGCGCTCTTGAACCTGTCGAAGCTGTCGCCCGCCATCGCATCACTGCGCCGACTGATCAAGGTTGAGCAGCTGGCCCAACGCTTGCTGATTGATGTGAAGCCCGTCCTCGGCCCGCAGGCCGGAGACGAAGTCGCTGAACAGACCTGACCGTCCCGTGGTCACGAGGTAGTTCTTGACGTTCGCATCGCCCTCGCCCGTCGCCGGCGTCACGTCCACCACGTGATAGACGAGGTACTCGCCGTCGCCATCCACGGCCCATCCGTGGCTGTCAGGGCCCTTGCTGAAGATCTGCTCGGCAACCTGCTGGGTGAGAACGTTGGTCTTGTCGCCGTCGCGGGTGATGGGTTGGCTGACCGTGGCGAACTGGCTGCGTTCGGCGGCCACGTCCTGGAAGCTCTTGCCGCTATCGAGTTCGGCGGTGATGGCCTTCACTTCCGCCTGCAGAGCTTCGTCGGTCTTCGAGCTGGTCCAGGCGGCCGTCACCTTGTCCCTGACTTCATCCAGCTTCTGGTCCCGCGCCGGTTCGACCTTGGTGAGGTCGAACCAGATGTTGCTGTTACCCGAGATGGTAACCGTCGGGGCGAGCTTGCCCTCGCTGGCGGCAAAGATCGCCTGCGCCACGCGCGCCCGGTCGGCCTCGGCGATCCCTGGAAAGTCCTTGAGTTCGTCGCCGCCGGCCGTGACCTTTACGGTCGCTTCCGGAATCTTGAAGCGGTCGGCGATTTCCTTGAGCGGCTTGAGGCCGGCGCGAAGGGATTCGATCTGGTCCTGAATGTCGGCATAGGCCTGCTTGGCCTTGTTGAGCGCAAGCGACTTGGCGATGTCGGACTTGGCCTGCTCGTAGGTCGGCGTGCCGCCACCCTCGATCTTGACCACGCCGATCGCGCGCTTGCCGCCGATCCCGGGGATGATGACGAAATCCCCCTCATGGGCGAGTCCGAAGGCCGCCTCGCCCACCGCCGGGTCCACGAGATCGGCCTTGCCCACCATGCCGAAGTCGGTCGCCTTAAGACCGGATTCCGCCACGACATCGAGGAAATGGCGGCCATCCTTGAGGGCCTGCTCGAACAATTGCTCCTTGGCTGGATCGGTCAGCGCCACCTGCTGGACGTCGCGTTTTTCGTCCTTGGCGAGAGACTGTTTGGTCCGCTCGTATTCGGCTTTGATCTCGTCTTCGGTCGGTTGGTACTCGGCGCCCGCGGCGAGGATTTCGGGGGTCAGCGCCATCACCTCGACGGTCCGCGTCTCCCTGGTCCGGAAATCGGCCTGGTGGTCGGCGAGGTATTTTGCGAGGTCGGCCTCGCTGGGGTCGGCGATGGGCGGAATCGACGTCGAATTGAGGGTGAAATACTCGACCGTTCGCGTGTCGTTGCGGTAGCGGTTCAGAAGCTCCTGAGATGCCTTGGAGGGAGGCGTGCCGGCAAATAGCCCGAGCTGAAGCTGTTCGGTGCGGGCCTGGCGCGTCTCGAGATCGAAGAATTCGGCCTCGGTGTATCCGTTCTGGGCGAGCACCTGCTGGAACTGCGTGCGATCGAACTGGCCAAGATTGTTGGCGAAGTTGGGATCGGTGCGGACGCGCTCGGCGAGCGTGGCGTCGGAGACCCCGATGCCATAGGCGGTCGCGAGCTGGTTGATCGCCGAATTGGCGGCCAGTTGCCCGATGACGCTGCCGGGGACGCCCATCTGCAGGGCCTGCTGGTCGGTCGGCATCTGCCCGGTCTGCTGCGCGATATTGTTGAGCGCCTGCCGGTATGCCCGCTGGAACTGGGTGGTGGTGATGTCCTCGCTTCCCACTCGCGCAATCGTGGTCGAGCCGAGGTCGAGGATCACATTGGAAATGCCGAAGCCGGCCAGGCCGATCATCAGCACGCCGAACATGATCTTGCCGACCAGGGTCGACGCAAAGCGGCGCATCAGGTTGAGCATGGGCGGGCAGTTTCCGGCGGTGACGTAACGGCCCGAACGGGTTATGGCAAACTCTGTTGCCGCGCAAGAGCAGGGATTGCCGCCAAGTGCCTCAGAATCTTACCCCACTGATCGCCGGAAACTGGAAGATGAACGGGCTGCGTGCCTCGGTCATGGAAGTCGAAAAGCTGGCGAGCCGGTTAACGGCGGGCAGTCCGCCCCGCTGCACCGTCGCGCTCTGCCCGCCCGCGACGCTCATCAACGTCCTGAACCGGGTCGCCGCCCCGGCCGGGATCGTGCTGGGGGGCCAGGATTGCCACCCGGCGCCCTCGGGCGCCCATACGGGCGATCTGAGCGCCCCCATGCTGGCGGATGCGGGGGCGCAGCTCGTGATCGTGGGCCACTCCGAACGGCGGACCGAGCACGGCGAGACCGACGAGCTCGTGCGGCGCAAGGCGCTCGCCGCGATCGCGTCGGGCCTTACGCCCATCATCTGCATCGGCGAGAGCCGCAACGAACGGGAGCAGGGACTGGCCGAGACGGTCTGCCACCGCCAGCTCATGGCGTCGGTCCCCGACGAGGCCGCCCAAAGCGAGGTGGTCGTCGCCTATGAGCCGGTCTGGGCCATCGGCAGCGGTCTCACACCCACCTCCAGCGATATAGAAAAGATGCACAAGTCATTGCGCCAGCAGCTCATTTCACGCTTCGGCGAGCGCGGCGGAGCGATCCGGCTGCTTTACGGCGGCTCGCTCAAGCCGGCCAATGCGCGCGAAATCCTTGCCATCGCGGACGTCAATGGCGGCCTGGTGGGCGGCGCCAGCCTCTTGGCGGACGACTTCGCCGCCATTATCTGGGCCGCGTGAAACCGCCGCGCGGCCGCAAAAGCGGCGCGAGCGTCTGGCATTTCGCTCAGCCCGCGTGTATGACGCGCGCCGATCCGGTTCGGAAAGCCCGCCTGTTATGCAGAACGTCCTCCTTGTGGCCTATCTTCTGATCGTTCTCGCGCTGATCGCGGTGATCCTGCTGCAGCGCTCGGAGGGCGGCGGGCTGGGCATGGGCGGGGGAACCGCCGGCGGGCTGATGACCGTGCGCGGGTCGGCCAATCTGCTGACCCGCACGACCGCCGTGCTCGCGGGGCTGTTCTTTGCGACCGCCATCGGCCTCACCATCCTGTCCGAACTCGACCGGGGCACCGACTCCATCCTCGACCAGGCGACGACCAAGGGCGGTCCGGCGCCTTCCACCGTGCTCGACGCGCTGAGCCAGATGCAGACCGAGGCCTCCTCGGCGAGCGCGCCGGCCGGCGCGGACGCCGCGGCCTCCTCGGCCAGCACCGATCCGGGGCTGGCCCTGCCGGTCCCCCCGGCGGCGCCGTCGGAGTCCGCCGCCCCGTCAAGCAGCGCCGCCGCCCCATCGAGCAGCGCGGCGCCGGCAAGCAGCGCGGCAAGTTCGGCCGCCAGCAGCGCGCCGGCGCAATAGAGCGGCCAAACCCGCAAGAGCATCGGCAAGGGGATGGAGACATCCCCTTGTTCTTTTTGGATTTGCCCACAATGCGCCGGAGGCGCCCGGGCAAAAGGACACCACGAGGCCCGAGCGGATTGTGGGCGCCGCCGCCTGGGCCTTCCGAATCAGACGCGCGCGCCCATAAGGTGAAGGCCCATGGCTCGGTACGTTTTTATCACCGGTGGCGTGGTTTCCTCTCTTGGCAAGGGTCTGGCCTCAGCGGCACTGGGCGCCGTGCTGCAGGCGCGCGGCTATCGCGTGCGGCTGAGGAAGCTCGACCCCTACCTCAATGTCGATCCGGGGACGATGTCGCCCACCCAGCACGGGGAAGTGTTCGTCACCGATGATGGCGCCGAGACCGATCTCGACCTCGGACACTACGAGCGCTTCACCGGGCGCGCCGCCAACAAGCGCGACAACATCACCACCGGCCGCATCTATTCCGACATCATCGCCAAGGAGCGGCGGGGCGACTATCTGGGCGCCACCGTGCAGGTCATCCCGCACGTCACCGATGCCATCAAGGAGTTCGTGCTCGAAGGCAATGACGAGTATGATTTCGTCCTTGTCGAGATCGGCGGCACAGTGGGCGACATCGAGGGGCTGCCCTTCTTCGAGGCGATCCGCCAGCTGGGCAACGATCTGCCCCGCCATCACGCGGTCTACGTCCACCTGACGCTGATGCCCTACATCCCCTCTGCAGGGGAGCTCAAGACCAAGCCGACCCAGCATTCGGTGGCGGAACTGCGTTCCATCGGCATCTCGCCCGATGTGCTGCTGGTGCGCTGCGACCGGCCGATCCCGGCCTCCGAACGGCGCAAGCTCGCGCTCTTTTGCAATGTGCGCGAGAGCGCGGTCATTCAGGGGCTCGATGTGAGCTCGATCTACGATGTGCCGCTCGCCTACCACAAGGAAGGGCTCGACCGCGAGGTGCTCGCGGCGTTCGGCATCACCGACGCCAGGGAGCCGGACCTGGCCAAGTGGGAGGATGTCAGTTTCCGCCTCCACAACCCCGAGGGCGAGGTCAACATCGCCATTGTGGGCAAATATACCGGGCTCAAGGACGCCTATAAGTCGCTGAGCGAGGCCCTGGTGCATGGCGGCATCGCCAACCGGGTCAAGGTCAACCTCAACTGGATCGACTCCGAGATTTTCGAGCGCGAAGACCCCGCGCCCTATCTCGAACACATCCACGGCATCCTCGTCCCCGGCGGGTTCGGCGAGCGCGGCTCGGGCGGCAAGATCCAGGCAGCGCGCTTTGCGCGCATCAAGGATGTCCCGTATTTCGGCATCTGCTTCGGCATGCAGATGGCCTGCATCGAAGTCGCCCGCAACCAGGCGGGCATCAAGAACGCCTCCTCGACCGAGTTCGGCCCCACCAAGGAGCCGATCGTGGGCATGATGACCGAGTGGACCAAGGGCAACGAGAAGGAGACCCGGTCCAAGGAGGGCGACCTGGGCGGCACCATGCGGCTGGGCGCCTATCCGGCGCAGCTCACGCGCGGCAGCCGCATCGCCGACATTTACGGCACGACGCGCATTTCCGAGCGCCACCGGCACCGCTACGAGGTCAACATGGCCTACCGCAAGGTGCTCGAAAAGAACGGGCTTCTATTTTCGGGGGTGTCGCCGGACGGGCTGCTGCCCGAGATCGTCGAGCGGACGGACCATCCCTGGTTTATCGGGGTGCAGTTCCACCCCGAGCTCAAGTCCAAGCCCTTCGAGCCCCACCCCCTGTTCGCCAGCTTCATCGCGGCGGCGATGGAGCAGAGCCGGCTGGTGTAGGCTTGCAGCCTTCCCTAAGGCCTTGCTGCTTGTTATCTTAACAGTATGACTAAGCTTGCTGTCGATGGCGGGCACCGAACCAGGGAAGCAATCGCCGCCGTCTCGAACAGGCGCGAGGCGGGGCCTGATGCGGCTCGCGATATTGCCCGCGACAATCGTTCGGGGACGCTTCTGAAGCCAGTATCGCGACCCGGGAAGATTTCCCAGTCACAGGCCGATAAGGCCGTCAGGGCATATCGGTCGAAGAACTAGTATGGCGTCGTCAGCGAGGGACGTCTTCATCAATTGCCCCTTTGATGACGATTTCGCACCGACCTTTCGTTCGCTGGTCTTTGCGGTGACCCGATGTGGGTTCAGAGCCCGCTGCGCTCGGGAAATGGACGACGGCACAGAGACACGTATCGATAAGCTGTATCGGATCATCGGCGAGTGCCGCTACGGGGTCCACGATTTGTCGAGGACCGAGTTGGACGACGCCCACCACCTGCCGCGGTTCAACATGCCGCTGGAACTCGGTATCTTCCTCGGTGCGAAAAGGTTCGGCACGGACGACCAGAAACTGAAGCGCTGTCTCATCCTCGATGTCGAACAGTATCGATACCAAAGATTCATATCGGATATTTCTGGAATCGACGTTACGCCCCATGGCGGCGATAGGCGCGAGGCGGCCCGGTGCGTTCGGGACTGGCTGGTGACTGTGTCGGGGCGCAAGACAATTCCGTCGGTTGCGGTTTTGCTTGAGAGTCACGACGGCTTTTTTGAAGGTTTACCATACATTGCTGCCTCGGCAGGGCTCGACGCGGGGGACTTGGTCTATGCGGACTACGAGCGGCTGGTGATCGCCTGGGTGAAGGACGAGGCGAAACGGGGGTAGAAGTTCATGCCTGAGCTTTTTCCGATTGTCTCTCTGCGTGCCTTCGAAACGGCGGGGCGGGTCGACCGGCGCGCCATGGCCGCGGAGGTGGATCGCATCTGCCGCGAGACGGGATTTCTGGCTCTGACCGGTCATAGCGTGCCGGAGCAGACGATCGAGGCCGCCTGGGAGAGCGCAAGGGCGTTCTTCGATTTGCCGGCGGAGACCAAACAGCGGGCGCGGGCGCCGTTTCCAGGCTACCCCTATGGCTATCTCGGCCCCAATACCGAGGCGCTCGCGGCGTCGCGAGGCGTCGCCACCCCGCCAGACCTCAAGGAGAGCTTCAACGGCGGGCCCCTTTCGACGCCGCCTGGTCTCACCGACAGGGAGGCGCTGAGCTTCTGCTACGCCCCGACCATCTGGCCGACCGAACCAGAGGGATTCCGTGCTGCCTGGGAGGCCTATTATCGGGCAATGGAGGATCTGGCCGCGCGCATCATGGTCCTCTTCGCGGCCGCACTGAAGCTTCCGGACGATTTCTTCGAGGGCTTCATCGATCATCCCATCAGCGCCCTCAGGGCCCTCAACTATCCCGAACAGACCGTGGCGCCGCAGCCCGGCCAGCTTCGGGCGGGCGCCCATTCCGACTATGGAAGCCTGACCATCCTCCTGCCGCAGGCCGGCAGCCGGGGCCTGCAGATTGCGCGTGCCGACGGCTCCTGGATGGAGGTGCCGCCGGTGCCCGGGGCCTTCATCATCAATATCGGCGATCTCATGCAGCGCTGGACCAACGATCGATGGGTGTCGACCGTGCACCGGGTCGCCAATCCGGCCAATCCCGACGAGGCCAGGGCGAGGCGGCAGAGCTTTGCCTTTTTCCACCAGCCGAACTGGTTCGCCGAGATCGTTTCGCTTGTGGACGATGAGCCTCCGAAATACGAGCCGGTTCTGTCGGGGCCCTATCTGATGGGCAAGTTCAAGTCGACGGTGAAGGGGTGATGGCCGAGATCGTCAATCTCAGGCAGGCGCGCAAGCAAAAGGCGCGGGCCGAGCGGGAGGCCGCGGCGGCGGCCAACCGCCTGGCGTTCGGCCGCACCAAGTCCGAACGCGACAAGGCCGCCGCCGAGCGCGAGCGGACCGAGCGGGAGCTCGCGGCGCATCGGCGCGGATCTGCCGATCCGGAGACCGGGTAGGGTAATTCCGCGTCAGTTTCGCTATTCCACGGGCATGACCGTCTTGAGCAAGCGCGGACGACCGCCTCATAAGGACCAGCTGACGCCCGCCGAATGGCGGGTTGCCGACGCGGTCCGCCATGGCGGAACCAACCGCTCGATCGGGCGCCGGCTCGGCATTAGCCCCGATGGCGTCAAGTTCCACGTCGCGAGCATCGTGGGCAAGCTCGGGCTGCGGGACCGTCGCGCCCTGCGCCAATGGGCCGGCATACCGCGTTCAAGCGCACTTGCGGACGGCAACCGCACAGCAGGGACAACCATCATGACTGACACCACGCCGCGCTGGGGCAGCATCGGGCAGATCGCCCGCTCCGTGCGAGACATTCAGGCCGCCGAAGCCTGGTACCGCGATACCCTGCGGTTGCCGCACCTCTATACGTTCGGAAACCTCGCCTTTTTCGATTGCGGGGGTACGCGGCTGATGCTCACCGCCGGCGAGAGCCCGACGCCGGACAACTACGTGATCTACTTCCGGGTGCCGGACATCCACGCCGCGCACGCCGAAATGAGCGCGAGGGGGATCGCCTTCGAGGCCGCCCCCCACATCATCCACCGGCACGCCGACGGAACAGAAGAATGGATGGCGTTCTTCAAGGACAATGAGGGCCGGCTCCTGGGGATTATGTGCCAGGTGCCCGCAAAGGGCTGATCGCTCGCGCGATTATGACTTCCGGGGGCGGACGTCGCGGCGTATCAAGCGCCGTTGCCTCCTGCCCAGAGTCCTGCCATGGCCGTTCTCTCAGATTTCTCCGCCCGCCGGCTTCTTGGCCAACCGGGTGAACTCTCCGACTTTGCCGGCAAGGTGGCGCTCGTGGTCAATGTTGCCTCGCAATGCGGCAACACTCCGCAATACGAGGGCCTCGAGGCGCTCTACAGGAGGTATGGGCCGCGCGGCCTCGTCGTCCTGGGGTTTCCGTGCAACCAGTTCGGCGAGCAGGAGTCGGGCAGCGAGGCGGAAATCGCCTCGTTTTGCACCCTCAATTACGCTGTCGATTTTCCGATGTTCGGCAAGATCGAGGTCAACGGCGAGGGCGCCGATCCGCTTTACAAATGGCTCAAGCGCGAAACGCCTGGCTCGGACAATCGCGATATCGAATGGAATTTCGCCAAGTTTCTGGTCGGCCGCGACGGTCGACCGGTCAAGCGCTTTGGTGATAAGTTTCCGCCCGCCGATATCGCGCCCGACATCGAGGCGCTGCTCTAGCGGGGGGACTTTGCATGCAGCTGCAGTCCGAGCGGCCGTTCCCGACCTTGCGGGCGGACGGCAGGACGCTCAGCACCGCGCCCAGTCGCATGGGCTGGCTCACCGCCTCCGATCCGGCTGAGCCATTCGACACGCTTGTCGCCCGCTTCCGGCGCGACGGGTACCTCTTCCTCAAGGGCTTCCTCGACCGCGCCGCCGTGCTGGACCAGCGACGGCGGGCCCTCAGCCATCTCAATCTGGCCGGGCTGCTCGAGCCGGGGACCGACCCGGTTCTGGGCATTGCGGCCCGGACCGCCGCCGATCGGGGCGAGGTGAACCGGCGGCTGATGGAGTATGTGCGCTCGGCCGCCTATGAGAGCTTCTGCATGAGCCCCAGGCTCTGGCAATTCATGGACAGGTTCGTGGGCGGCCTGAGCTACCTGCACAAGCGCAAGCTGCTCCGGCACACGCTGCCCTTCGCCCCTGGGTCGACCCCGGCCCACTACGACCTCATCTATTTGCGCGGCGGGACGGATCGGCTGGTCACGGCCTGGATTCCGATCGGGGATTGCCCGGTCGAGATGGGGGGCCTTGTCTACCTTGAGAACTCGCACGCGCTCGGGGTGAAGATGGAGGCCGAGTTTTCCCGCCTCAACGCTTCACTGCCGCCCGAAGAGCGGATTTCGGCCTACAACAGGAACATGACCGAGGGAGGCTGGGTCAGCAAGGACCTGCCCGATATGGCCGAGAAGTTTCAGAGCCGCTGGCTGATCGCCGATTACGAGGCCGGCGACGTCATGCTGCACTCGCCCTTCATGATCCACGCCGCGACGCTCAACGAGAGCCGGGAGGGGATCATCCGCCTGTCGACCGATATCCGCTACCAGAACGTCGCCGACGAGATCGACGCCCGCTGGAACAACCATTGGACGCTCGACGACATGCTCTAGCGAGCCCGCGCGCAAGGCACGGGCCCTGCGGCTCCCGCGCGAAAGGGCTCGCTTACGCGTTGGACGCGAACACGAGCACAGGCTTGTCCATCCAGTAGTCGGGAAAGCGGGCCTTCATGTCGGCGATCTTGGGCTCGTCGAAATAGGCGAGATAGCCGGGGTTCACCTTCATGGTGTAGGCGTTGTCCTGGTGATAGTCCTCGGCCTGGAAGAAATTCTTGTAGGGCGTCACCTCGGTGACGATCTTGTCGGGATAGATCTTGGCGGCGTTGAGCTGGTCGATATAGGCCTCGGCGACCTTCTTTTGGGCATCATTGATGACAAACAGGGCCGAGCGGTAGCTCGTCCCATAGTCATTGCCCTGATAGTTGAGAGTGGTCGGATCGGTGATGACCGAAAAGAAGATCTGCAGCAGCTTGCCGTAGGTCACGACCCTGGGGTCGAACTCGACCTTGACGGACTCGGCGTGGCCGGTGGTCTCGGTGCCGACCATTTCATATGTGGGATTGTCGACGTTTCCGCCGGAATAGCCTGAGATTGCGCTCTTGACGCCCTTGACGTGCTGGAAAACTCCCTGCACGCCCCAGAAGCAGCCGCCGGCGAACACGGCGGTCTCGGTCCCGTCGTCGGTGGCGGGCTCGTCCACGACGGGGGCCGGCGCGCTCACCGGCAGGATCCCCTCGGCCTGGCTCGATGTGGTCCAAAGTCCCAACGCGGCGAGCGGCAGGATCGCCGCCAGCGCCAATCCGCGCGCGATGCTCTTGAGCTTGCTCATTGAAATTCTCCCTCGCCGGGCGCCCGGCCCGATTGTCATCGGCTAATGTTGCGCGTTTGGGCGGGAATTCCAGTCACATGGCGGTGTTGTGATCATCCTGGCCCGGCGCGTGATCTGCTGTGAAGCCGGCGGGTAGGATGCCCCGGCGACGGCCAGGCCTGAGGCGCGCCCTCGTCGGCAAACCGGGCCGGTCGAACCACGCGGCAGGTATTGCGGCGCGCGGTGCCCTCGAAGGCGGAGATAACGGACGGTCCCTCGCCGGACCGCCCGTCTCTGCCGCCCCCTACATCGCTGCGTATTTTACAGCGAGTGACTCGTTTCCCGCGATCTTGTTGATGGACAGCCGGCTGATTTCGGCCGGCGAAAACACGTGCAGGCTCGAAGGGGGCGTCGAGACCATTGCCTTGATCACTCCGGCCGCCACGCCATAGCTGGTCAGCGCAGCGCGGACGTCGCCGTCGTACACCATGCCCCGCGCCTCGCTCCAACCTTCGGCTGAAACGCGGTGGACGCCCAGGGCTCCGCGCACCACGTGTTCGCGGCCGGCAAAGAACAGATACGAACATGCCGAATAGCAGATAAATCCGCGAGGTATTGCGGTCCCAAGTCCCCGCTGCCTGATTTCGGAGGCTAGCTGCAGGGCGGCGTCGACGTCGCCGCCGGGACTTTCAAGCAGCACGATCCGCGTGTGCGGCCGGGCCGCGAGCGCGCGGTGAAAATCGCCGATCGTGCCCGTGCTGATTTGACCATCGAGCGCGATCAGGTCGGATTGCGGATAGACCACGAAATCGCCGATGCGATCGGCAGCATCGGCGAGGCCGGCCATGACGAAAAACGCGGCAAGACCGGCCGCAAGCACTCCCCCAAGTCGTCCCTTCACCCCTCTGCGCCCCCCTCCGGCGCCAAGAGGAGGCTAACATTGGTTCCATCAACTTGTCGTTACTGCTTTCGGCCCGGCCGCAGCGAGGGTTTGCCCGGTGTGCGCTTTTTGCAGCGGGGGTGAGGGAGCCATGCGTTTTTCCGCGCCTTTCCGGCGAGGGCTGCGCTATGGCTTGGCTTTCTTGTGCAGAGGCGGCGATGGCGCGGGTTATCATCATCGGCGGGAGCGGGCATGTGGGCACCTATCTGGTGCCGCGCCTCATTGCGGCGGGGCATTCGGTCGTCAACGTGACGCGGGGCGTCCGCCAGCCTTACACGCCCCATCCCGCCTGGGCTTCCGTCGAACCGGTCATCCTCGACCGGGACAAGGAGGAAGCGGCCGGCGCGTTCGGCCGGCGCATCGCAGAGCTCGGCCCCGACATCGTCATCGACATGATCAGCTTCACGCTCGAGAGCACCCGGCAGCTTGTGGAGGCGTTGCGCGGCCGGGTGCAGCACATGCTGCATTGCGGCACAATCTGGGTCTACGGCCACAACACGGCGGTCCCGGCGACCGAGGACCA
The DNA here is from genome assembly GCA_035548755.1 of Devosia sp. Taxonomy (GTDB): domain Bacteria; phylum Pseudomonadota; class Alphaproteobacteria; order Rhizobiales; family Devosiaceae; genus Devosia_A. The sequence continues at coordinate 23,149 of DASZSH010000078.1, read as the reverse complement.
GCCGCTCAATCCGTTCGGCGAGTACGGGATCGGCAAGGCGGCGATCGAAAGCTGGCTGCTGGCCGAGGCGGCGCGGACGGGCTTTCCCGCCACGGTCTTCCGGCCGGGCCACATCGTGGGTCCCGGCTGGACGCCGCTCAATCCAGCCGGACACTTCAACAATGCCGTTTTTGCGCAGCTCGTCCGGGGCAAGGAGTTGATTCTGCCCAATTTCGGCATGGAAACCGTGCACCACGTCCACGCCGACGACCTCGCGCAATTGGTGATGGGGGCAATCGCCAACCGTGGGGCCGCGCTGGGCGAGGCATTCAACGCCGTTTCGCCACAGGCGATCAACCTCAAGGGATACGCAAGCGCTGTCTATCGCCGTTTCGGCCATGAGCCGAAGCTGCGTTTCGAGCCCTTCGATACGTGGAAGGCGCGCCAGCGGCCGGAGGATGCACAGGCGACGTGGGAACACATCTCTCGAAGCCCCTGCCACTCGATCGCAAAGGCCGAACGGCTGCTCGGCTACCGTCCGCGATATTCCTCGCTCGAGGCGGTGTTCGAGGCGCTCGATTGGCTCATTGCGCATGGGCAGGTGACCGGGCCTTAGCCGTCTACCGCCAGATGCCTCGTGGGCGAAGGCCGCCTCGGGGAGTGTCCATGGGTTGCATTGGCGGCCTCCACAGATCGGGATTTGGCGCCAAAAAAGCGGCGGGGTCCTCTTCCGATTGTCATGACGAACCCGTAGGAAGGGCCCGGTTTCACGAGATTCAGGGGCGTTCCCATGTCTTCCATCATCGACGTCACGGGCCGGCAGGTGTTCGACAGCCGGGGCAACCCCACCGTGGAAGTGGACGTGGTGCTGGATGATGGCAGTTTTGGCCGGGCAATCGTTCCCTCCGGTGCCTCGACGGGGGCGCATGAGGCGGTCGAACTCCGCGATGGCGGCAAGCCCTTTCTGGGCAAGGGCGTGACGCGCGCCGTAGACTTTGTGAACACCGAAATCTACACCGAGATCGAAGGGCTCGATGCTCTCGACCAGATCTCGGTCGATCGCGCGATGATCGAGCTCGACGGCACTCCCAACAAGTCGCGCTTGGGCGCCAACGCCATTCTGGGGGTCTCCCTGGCCGTCGCGAAAGCTGCGGCCGAGAGCTCCGAGCTGCCCCTGTTCAAATATCTGGGCGGACCGAACGCCCATATCCTTCCGGTACCGATGATGAACATCATCAATGGCGGGGCGCACGCGGACAACCCTATCGACATGCAGGAATTCATGATCCTGCCGGTCGGGGCTGAGAGCATGGCGCATGCCGTACAGATCGGGACAGAAGTCTTCCATACCCTCAAGAAGGCCCTGCATGCCGACGGGCACAACACAAGCGTCGGCGACGAGGGGGGCTTCGCCCCCAACCTCAAATCCGCAGAGGAGGCGCTTGCCTATATCGTCAAGTCGATCGAGGCGGCCGGCTATGAGCCGGGCAAGGACGTTTGCCTCGGCCTCGATTGCGCCTCGAGCGAGTATTTCAAGGGCGGCAAGTATGTCATGGCCGGGGAGGGCAAGTCGTTCACGTCAGAGCAGAACGTGCGGTTTCTCGAGGACCTCGCTGCGAAATTCCCGCTCATCACGATCGAGGACGGGATGGCCGAAGACGACTGGGACGGCTGGAAAGCTCTGACCGCGGCCTTAGGCAGCAAGCTGCAGTTGGTGGGCGACGACCTGTTCGTGACCAACACTGAGCGATTGCGCTCGGGCATCAGCATGGGGGTCGCCAACTCGATCCTGGTCAAGGTCAACCAGATCGGCACGCTCTCCGAGACGCTCGACGCCGTCGATCTGGCGCATCGGAGCGCCTACACAACGGTGATGTCGCATCGCTCGGGCGAGACCGAGGATTCGACCATCGCCGACCTCGCGGTCGCCTGCAATTGCGGGCAGATCAAGACCGGTTCGCTCTCCCGTTCCGACCGCATAGCCAAGTACAATCAGCTGATCCGCATCGAGGAAATGCTGGGCGCCGCGGCAAAGTATGCCGGGCGGACCGCGTTCAGGGCGCTCAAGGACTGAGGAGCGGACCTGCAGGAGAGCGCGAGGCTTAACGCCCGCTCAACCAGGGCAGGCTAGGCTGGCGCCATGTCCACCCGCCTTCGTCGCCCTTCGCTCTGGCGCCAGCTGCTCGTCACTGCGGGCCTGGTAGCCTTCCAAGGATATCTTGGCTGGAGCGCTATCGGGGGCAATTTCGGCATCGAAGGGCGCAAGGCCATGCTCGCGGACATAGAAAGCCTCCGCGTGCAATCGGGGGCCCTATCGGCGGCAATTGACGCGTACCGGCACAAGGTCGCTCTGTTCGACTCCAAGAGCCTCGATCCGGACATTCTTACCGAGAAGGCCAGGGCCCTTCTGTCCATGGCGCAGGCCGGAGACATGGTGGTGATGGTCGATCCTCAAACCGGTAAACCCACAGGAGGTTTACCTGTTGGATCAACCGAAAATCAGGCAATGCCAAAAATCGAAGCTGGCATAGACTGATAGCTGGATTTCCGGCGAACGAGTCTGCGTTGGCGCTTCGTGCCAAGGTGCGGTATGTTTTTCCGAATTGCGGTATTCCGGAGCATACTATGGCGCGCAAACCCGCCCAGAAGGCGGAGAAATCCGCTTCTCTCCCGAACGTCCCCGAATTCAGCAAAGAACAGGAGCTTCAGGCCTACCGGGACATGCTGCTCATTCGGCGCTTCGAGGAGAAGGCCGGCCAAATGTACGGGATGGGCCTGATCGGTGGCTTCTGCCATCTCTATATCGGCCAGGAGGCCGTGGTGACAGGCGTCACGATGGCGTCGCGCAAGGGAGAAGATGCGCAGATCACCGGGTATCGCGACCACGGTCACATGCTGGCCATGGGCCTTGACCCAAGGGGGGTGATGGCGGAGCTGACCGGCCGCAAGGGCGGGCTCAGCAAGGGCAAGGGCGGCTCTATGCACATGTTCTCGCGCGAGCACCGCTTTTATGGTGGCAACGGCATCGTTGGGGCGCAGGTCTCTCTGGGCACGGGACTGGCCTTCGCGGCCCGCTATAGGGGCGACGACACGGTCAGCCTCACCTATTTCGGCGACGGCGCGGCCAACCAGGGCCAGGTTTACGAGAGCTTCAACATGGCCAAGCTGTGGAAGCTACCGGTGGTCTATATCATCGAGAACAACCGCTATGGGATGGGCACTTCTGTGGAGCGGGCCTCGGGGCAGACCAATCTGAGCCGCCGCGGGGAAGGGTTCGACATTCCTGGCGAGCAGGTGGACGGCATGGATGTGCGCATGACCCACGATGCGGCGCGCCGCGCCATCGAGCATGCGCGAGCCGGAAACGGCCCGTATATCCTCGAGATGTTGACCTATCGCTATCGCGGACATTCGATGTCCGATCCGGCGAAATACCGGAGCAAAGACGAGGTGACGACAATGCGGGCCGAGCACGACCCGATCGAGCAGGTCAAGAACCGCATTCTGGAAAAGCGCTACGGTACTGAAGAGAGCCTCAAGCAGATCGAAGGCGAGGTGCGGGCTATCATTACCGAGGCCGCTGACTTCGCCACGGCAGACGCTGAGCCGGATGCCGCCGAGCTCTGGACCGACGTTTACGCCTGAGACGGAACCCCGCGATGCCGCGTCCGATTCACTTCGAAATTCATGCCGACGATCTGAGGCGAGCGCGCGGTTTCTACGAGGCGCTCTTCGGCTGGACCTTTACCGAGTACATGCCGGACTTCTACCATCTGATCACTACGGGCCCTGAAGGTGAGCCTGGGATCAACGGCGGCCTTGTGAAGCGTCAGGGCGGGCAGGGTGACAGGGTTGTCGCTTTCGTCTGCACGATCGGGGTGCCTGACCTCGATGCGGCCATCGCCAAATTCAAGTCGCTGGATGGACGCGTTGCCCTCGACAAGCACGCAATTCCTAAAGTCGGCTGGAACTTCTACGGCAAAGACACCGAAGACAACATCTTCGGCATGCACCAACCCGATCCGAACGCGGCCTGAGAGACGAACCATGCCGAACATCCTGATGCCTGCGCTCAGCCCGACGATGGAAGAGGGCAAGCTCGCCAAATGGCTGGTGAAGGAGGGCGATACGGTCAAGCCCGGCGATGTGCTCGCCGAAATCGAGACCGACAAGGCGACCATGGAGGTCGAGAGCGTCGATAGCGGCAAGGTCAGCAAGCTGCTCGTGCCGGAAGGCACCGAGGGCGTGAAGGTCAATACCCCGATCGCGCTGGTGCTGGGAGAGGGCGAGAAGCCGGGCGAGGAGATGCCCAAGCCGCCCACCGCGCCGAAGGCCGAGACTCCCGTGCCGGCGACTGCTCCCGCTCCGGCGGTTCCCGCGGTGGCGGCGGAGGCGAGGGCGCCGGTTGCGGCTGCCCCTGTGGCTCCGACATTCCAGGCCGCTGCCGATCCGGACCTGCCGGTGGGTGTCGAGATGGTCGAGATGACCGTGCGACAGGCGCTCAACGAGGCGATGGCCGAAGAGATGCGCCGCGATCCCAACGTCTTCCTGATGGGCGAGGAAGTGGCCGAGTATAACGGCGCCTATAAGGTGAGCCAGGGATTGCTCGACGAGTTCGGAGCCAAGCGCGTGATCGACACGCCGATTACCGAGCATGCATTTGCGGGCCTGGGAGTCGGCGCCGCCTTCGCGGGGCTGAGGCCGATCGTTGAGTTCATGACATGGAACTTCGCCATGCAGGCGATCGACCAGACCGTGAACTCGGCTGCCAAGCAGCTCTACATGTCCGGCGGCCAGGTGCATGCCCCGATCGTGTTCCGCGGCCCTAACGGCGCGGCCGCCCGCGTGGCCGCTCAACACAGCCAGGACTATTCGGCCTGGTACAGCCATGTACCTGGACTCTATGTGATCGCTCCATTCAGTGCAGCCGATGCCAAAGGCCTTCTGAAGGCAGCCATCCGGTCCGATACACCAGTGGTGTTTCTCGAGAACGAGATACTCTACGGTTCTACGGGGCTTGTTCCCAAAGTCGATGACTACGTGCTGCCGATCGGAAAGGCGAGGATCGCACGGTCCGGCAGAGACGTGACGATCGTCTCGTTCTCGATGGGAATGCGCTACGCCACGCAGGCAACCGAGAAGCTGGTCGCAGCCGGGGTTGACGTCGAACTTATCGACCTGCGCACGCTGAGGCCGATGGACAGCGCCACTGTCGTAGAGAGTGTCAAGAAGACCGGACGGCTGGTGACGGTGGAAGAAGGCTGGCCGCAAGGGGGCATCGGCGCCGAGCTTGCGGCGCGCGTCGTCAGCGAGGCCTTCGACTATCTGGACGCGCCGCCTACCCGAGTCACCGGCAAGGACGTGCCGATGCCGTATGCGGCCAATCTTGAGAAGCTGGCGCTGCCCAACGTCGACGAGGTCGTCGCTGCGGTGAACGCCGTGACCTATCGGGGGTGATGCAGGTGCCCACGCAGGATGAACTCGACCGCAAGTTTCTGGACGAGGCGTATGCCGAAGCGCAGAAGGGACTGAGCGAGGGCGGCATTCCCATCGGCTCGGTGCTGGTGCGTAACGGCGAGATCATCGGCCGCGGCCATAACCGGCGCGTGCAGAAGGGCGATCCTATCCTGCATGGGGAGATGGACGCGATCCAGAATGCGGGCCGGCAGAAGAGCTACCGCGATGTCACATGCTACACCACGCTCAGCCCGTGCATGATGTGTACTGGAACGATCATCCAGTTCGGCATTTCTCGCGTCGTCGTCGCCGAAAGCAAGAACTTCAAGGGCTTTCAGGATGTGTTGACCCTCGCCGGCGTCGACGTGCGCGATTACCACGACCCTCGCTGCGAGCACATGATGGCCGAGTTCATCCGGAACAATCCGCATCTTTGGAACGAAGATATCGGCGAGTGAGGCGCTCATGAGTATCAACATCACCATGCCAGCGCTCTCTCCGACGATGGAAGAGGGCAAGCTCGCCAAGTGGCACGTCAAGGAGGGCGATAGCGTCGCTTCCGGCGATGTGATCGCCGAGATCGAGACCGACAAGGCGACCATGGAGGTCGAGGCCGTCGATGAGGGCCGGATCGGCAAGATCGTCGTGCCCGAGGGGACGGACAATGTGAAGGTCAACTCGGTCATCGCAGTGCTGCTGCAGGAGGGGGAGACGGCGGCCGATGTGAAGGCCGCGCCAACGCCCGTCCCCGCACCGCGGCCCGTCCCCGCTGACACCGCGGTGGCCCCGTCGCAGGCCCCGGGTGCCCAGCCGGCGCCCCGCGCCAGCGGTGAGGCTCAGGCCGGGGACTTGCGTCAGCAGAGCATCGCGACCTCGCGGGCGATCGCCGCCAACACCAACGTGCCCAAAGCGAACGGCTCCGCCCGCGTTTTTGCCTCGCCGCTCGCCCGACGGCTGGCTCGCGAGGCGGGGATCGACGTTGCAGCGGTCAATGGCTCCGGACCGCATGGACGCGTGATCAAGGCCGACATCGACGCGGTGAAGTCGGGCAAGTCTCAACTCAGGACGCCAGCGCCTGCCGTGGCCGCCGGCGGCGCCGGGTTGTCGCTGGGCATGACCCGGCAGCAGGTAATGGCGCTCTATCCTGAGGGCGAGTACGAGATCGTCCCCAACGATGGCATGCGCCGCACCGTGGCCGCGCGCCTTACCGAGGCGCGACAGACCATCCCGCAATACTACATCACGGCGGAACTCAAGATCGACGAGCTCCTTGCGGCGCGCGAGAAGATCAATGCCGCCGCGCCCAAGGACAAGGATGGCAAGCCGGCCTACCGGATCTCGATCAATGACTTCGTCATGAAGGCCTGGGCTCTCGCCCTACAGCAGGTGCCCTTGGCCAACGCCACCTGGGCGGGCGACGCGATCCTCTACCACAAGCATTCGGATCTGGCCGTCGCCGTAGCGGTCCCGAACGGACTGATAACCCCGGTTGTCAAGGCCTGCGAGACCAAGTCGCTTCGGCAGATTTCCGACGAAGTGCGCGATCTCGCGGCCCGCGCACGCAGCAAGAAGCTGGCTCCACACGAATATCAGGGCGGAACGTCCGCCGTATCAAACCTGGGCATGTACGGCGTGCAGCACTTCACCTCGATCATCAACCCGCCGCACAGCACGATCATCTCGATCGGGGCGGGCGAGGAGCGCGTTTATGCCGACAAGGGGCAGGTCAAGACCGGAATGTTCATGACGGTCAGTTTCAGCGGCGATCACCGCTCCGTCGATGGCGCGCTCGGCGCACAGGTGATGGCTGCCTTCAAGGTGCTGATCGAAACTCCGGTAATGATGCTCGCATGAAGACGATCCTCTGCTACGGCGACAGCCTGACCTATGGCGCCAATCCGGTGATGGGCGGGCCGCGCCACGCCTACGAGGACCGCTGGCCGACAGTCCTCGAACGCAGGCTCGGCGGGGCGGCTCGCTGCATCGCCGAGGGACTCGGTGGCCGGACGACGGTTCACGACGACTGGTATGCCAATGCCGACCGCAATGGCGCGCGTGTCCTGCCGACGCTGCTGAGCTCGCACTCGCCGCTCGACATGGTCATCATCATGTTGGGTACCAACGACATCAAACCGTTCCATGGCCGCACCGCGCTCGAGGCCTCCTGGGGCATGCGGCGCCTTGTGCAGATCGTGAGAGGACACGCCGCGGGCGAGAGGCTGCCGGAACCCAGGATGATACTCGTTGCGCCGCCGGTAACAGCGATGGCGAACGCACATCCTGAAATGATGATCCACTTTGGCGGAGAGGATGCGATCGCAGCAAGTTCGGGCTTCGCCGAGTTCTACAAGCGCCGGGCGGAAGAGGAGGGTGTCGGTTTCTTCGATGCCGGGTCGGTTGCCAAGACCAGCCTGTCGGATGGTATTCACCTCGATGCCGCCAATACGCGCGCGATCGGCGAGGGGCTGGCGCCGCTCGTCAAGCAGATGCTGAACATATGACATCCGGCGTCGTCACGCGACCTGCCCGCAAATCAGATGCCGCTGAGATCGCGCTGCTCGTCAATATCGCGGTGCATGGCGGTATCGCGCAGGGTTGGGCGCATGGCGAGGCGGCAGCAGAGACGTACGATCCCATTGAGGTGGGACGGCTCGAAATGTTGCGCGATGACACCCAGTTCGGCTGGCGGAGCGCAACGATGGCGGAAACCGAGGATGGCGAGGTGACCGGCATGCTGCTCGGCTACCGCAAGTCCGACGAGTTCACGCCGGTGCCGGAGGCCGTCAGCGGTTCATGCGGCCGATCGAGGAACTCGAGGCAGAGGCGCACGGCACATGGTTTATCTCCATGCTTGGCGTGCATGTGACGTGGCGAGGCCGCGGCGTCGGCAGTCAGCTGCTTGAGGTCGCGGACATCAAACGAAGCGAGACGGCGGCCAAGGGCGTGTCGTTGATCGTCGAGGATGGCAATGTCGGTGCTCGGCGGCTCTACGAACGGCGTGGCTACGCTGTGCGGACGACGCGCCCGATGGTGAGTTACCCCGGTGGAGGATCGGGCGGGAGGGACTGGCTCTTGATGGTGAAGGAATAGACCATGGCCGACTCTTACGATCTCATCATTGTTGGGGCAGGACCCGGCGGCTACACCGCTGCGATCCGCGCGGCGCAGCTCGGGCTCAAGACGGCCATCGTCGAGCGCGAGCATATGGCGGGCATCTGCTCCAACTGGGGGTGCATTCCCACCAAGGCGCTGCTGCGGACGGCCGAAATCTACGGCCATATGGCGCACGCCAAGGACTATGGCCTTACCGCCGAGAAGTTCGGGTTCGACCTCGATGCCACCGTCAAGCGGTCCCGTCAGATCGCGGCGCAGATGAACAATGGCGTCCAGTTCCTGATGAAGAAGAACAAGGTCGACACGATCTGGGGCGAGGCGGTGTTGACCGGGGCTGGGGAAATCAGGGTCGAACCGACCAAGAAGCCGCCGATGCAGCCGCAAGTCCCGCCGCCCAAGAACGCGCTCGGTTCGGGTACGTACAAGGCCAAGAACATCATCATCGCAACAGGCGCGCGCCCGCGTGTACTGCCGGGGATCGAACCCGACGGAGACCGGATATGGACTTATTTTGAAGCGATGTCGCCCAAGGCGATGCCGAAATCGCTGGTGGTGATGGGCTCGGGCGCGATTGGTATGGAGTTTGCCTCCTTCTATCGCTCGCTGGGAGCCGAGGTCACGATCATCGAGCTCCTGCCGCAAATCTTGCCCGTTGAAGACGCCGAGATCGCCGCGCACGTCAAGAAGCGCTTCGAGAAGCGCGGGATAAGGTTCATGGTCGAGGCCAAAGTGACGATGGTCGAGAAGTCGAAGACCGGCATCACGGCAAAGGTTGAGCTCAAGGACGGCAGTACGCAGCAGGTCTCCGGAGACGCGCTGATCTCGGCGGTTGGCGTGGTATGCAACACCGAGAATCTCGGGCTTGAAACGCTTGGCGTAAAGATCGAACGGGGCGCGATCGTGGTTGACGACCATGGGCGCACGAGCGTGCCGGGCATCTGGGCCATCGGCGATGTCGCGGGGCCGCCGATGTTGGCGCACAAGGCCGAGCACGAGGGCGTCATTGTCGTCGAAACGATCGCCGGCCTTTCGGTGCATGGCCTCGATAAGCGCCGAATCCCCGGCTGCACCTATTGCGAGCCGCAGGTTGCTAGCGTGGGAATGACTGAAGCCAAGGCGCGCGAGAGTGGACGTGAGCTCAAAATCGGGCGGTTTCCCTATATTGGCAATGGCAAGGCGATTGCCCTCGGGGAGGCCGAAGGCATGGTCAAGACAATCTTTGACGCCAAGAGCGGCGAACTGCTGGGTGCGCATCTTGTAGGCGCCGAAGTCACCGAACTGATCGAAGGGTTCGTCGTCGCCATGAATCTGGAGACGACCGAAGAGGAGCTCATTCACACGATCTTCCCGCATCCCACGCTCAGTGAGATGATGAAGGAAAGCGTGCTCAACGCTTACGGACGGGCGCTCAACATCTGATGGACCACCCCGTTCCCCCTGAGGGTCTCGGCATGTCGGCAGAAGTCACATCGCTGGTCATCTTCCTGCTCACGGGGCTCGCGGCCGGGTGGATCGCGAGCCTGATCCTGGGCGGGAAGGGGCTGGTGCGCTACCTCGTCGTAGGAGTGATTGGCGCGTTGGTGGGCGGCTACGTGCTCAAGCTCACCCGTACGAGCTTGCCTCTCGAAGGTTGGCTCAACGACCTCGTGACTGCAGTGATCGGATCAATCATCGTCATCATCATCGCGCGCATCGTCGCCAAGTAGGGGACAAATGACACCTGCCCGCTGGACGTTTTTCATCATCTTTGGCCTTGGCGCCGCTGTCGGCCTCATCATCGGGATCGTCAACCTCGTCGCGCCGGACGCCGCCAACGTCACACTCAACGGCGCAAAGGTCACAGGCATGACGGGCTTTTGGACCGCACTGATCGCCGGAGCTGTGCCCGCATTGGTCGTGGCCCTCATCATTGCCGGCATCGTCGCCCTCTTCACGCGCAAGCGGCAGTCCAAGGCTTGATTGGGTGGCGGCGCGTTTCGATATGAGGCGGAGCTATCAAGGAATCAGTCATGGGAATCCCTGAGCGGCAGCCAGAAGGGGGGTCGATCATGCGAGACGAGACGATCCGCCACGTCGTGGTGTTTCTTGTCATCGGAGCCATCGCAGGTTGGCTGGCAAGCTGGGTCGTCGGTGGCAGCGGTCTGCTGGGCTTTGTGATTTCGGGGGTGCTCGGTGCCTTCGTTGGTGGCTATCTGCTGTCGGCGCTGAAGATCAACCTGCCGATCAAGAACGTCTGGCTCAGCCAAATCATCACTGCGACGCTAGGCGCTATCATCGTCGTGCTCATCGCCAAACTCATAATCTAGGAGCGGTCTTGGTCACCTTGCTCGAAGCTCGCCCGCGTCACCCCGAAAAGGCCCATCGGCCTGATAGCGAGGTCTTGCGCAAGCCGGACTGGATTCGCGTGAGGGCTCCCGGCTCGCCGGTCTACCGCGAGACGCAACAGATCGTGCGAGAGAACAACCTTGTGACCGTGTGCGAGGAGGCTGGTTGCCCAAATATCGGGGAGTGCTGGTCCAAGAAGCACGCGACCATGATGATCATGGGCGAAATCTGCACGCGGGCCTGCGCCTTCTGTAATGTCGCGACGGGACTACCGACCCCCCTCGACCCCGATGAACCCGAGCATGTCGCCAATGCGGTCGAAAAACTCGGTCTGGCGCATGTGGTAATCACCTCCGTCGATCGTGATGATTTGCCTGATGGCGGCGCCGCGCACTTCGCCAAGGTTATCCATGCAATCCGCCGGCGTACTCCGGCCACGACCATCGAGGTGCTGACGCCCGACTTTCTTCGCAAGGACGGGGCACTTGAGGTTGTTGTCGCGGCGAAGCCCGACGTCTTCAACCACAATCTCGAGACCGTGCCGAGCAAGTACCTGACGGTACGGCCGGGGGCCCGCTACTTTCATTCGATCCGCCTGCTTCAACGGGTCAAAGAGCTCGACCCGAACATGTTCACGAAGTCCGGCATCATGGTCGGGCTGGGGGAGGAGCGGAACGAGGTTCTGCAGCTTATGGACGATCTCCGCTCGGCGGACGTCGATTTTCTCACGATCGGCCAGTATCTGCAGCCAACGCGCAAGCATCACCCGGTCGTCCGGTATGTGCCGCCGGAGGAGTTCGCCTCTTACGCGACCGTAGCCAAGGCCAAGGGCTTCCTTCTGGTTTCGGCGAGCCCGCTGACACGCTCGTCGCATCATGCCGGCGAGGATTTTGCAGCGCTCAGGGCGGCTCGCCTGGCCCGGATGTCGTGATGCCGGTGCTGTTCTTCGAGCGGCACGTGCCCCACCTTGTCGACCGCATGTTCGACCTGGTGAACGATCTTGAGAGCTATCCCAAGTTCGTCCCCAATTGCAGCGCCATGGACGTCAAGCGCGACGACAGGGCCGAGGGCGATATCCGCTACGCCAGAATGACGATTCAGTTCGGACCTGTGTCTCAAGCCTATACCAGCAAGGTGGTGGCGAGCCGAGCCGATCACACGATCACGGCGGCGGCAGTAGATGGCCCCTTCGCCTACCTGGACAGCAAGTGGACATTCGAGCCCGAGGGGACAGGGACTCGCGTTCGCTTCGACATCGACTTCAAGATTTCAAATCCCGTCTTGGCGGCGGTGGCCGAGCCTGCGTTTGCCGCCAAGCAGGAGCAGATCATGGATGCCTTCATCGACGAGGCGGACCGTCGCTTCGGGGAATGAGCGCTAGATCGATTTGGCGATGAGCTTAAGAGCTTCGATGACGGCCGCATGTCGGATGTCGTCCCGCGTCCAGCCGGGATTGAAATTCCTGCGCAAGTGGTGGGTCGCGTCCATCGTAGCCAGCGCAAAATGGACCAGTCCGACTGGCTTTTCAGCGCTTCCTCCGTCTGGACCTGCAATGCCCGTGACGGCGATGGCCACATGAGTGCCCGCCGCCGCCAGGGCCCCCTCCGCCATGGCGACGGCGACTTCCTTCGAGACAGCGCCGAATTCGCGCAGCGTCCCGTACGGGACGCCCACCATCGTGATCTTGGCTTCGTTGGCGTAGGTAACGAAGCCGCCATAAACTGCATCCGACGAACCCGGAATGGAGGTAAGCGCGCCGGCAATGAGTCCGCCGGTGCAGCTTTCGGCCGCTGCAATCGTCCAGCCTTTGGCCTTGAGCCTCTTGATGATGTCTGTCGCGAGTGTGGCGACATCGGCGGGCATCTTCATCTCAACCCTCCCGCGGCAGTTCGACGGTCGCCGTGGCCATCGCGAGCAGACCCTCGCGGCGGCCGGCGAAACCCAAGCGCTCAGTGGTCGTCGCCTTGATCGCGATGCGCGAGGAATCGATGTTGCAGACGGCAGCGATGGCCTCCTTCATTGCAGCAACGTGCGGGGCGATCCGGGGCGCTTCGCACACGATGGTGAGGTCGAGGTTCACAATCCGGCCCTTTCGTTTTGCGACGAGTTCGGATGCGTGTTCAAGAAACGTGCTCGATGCAGCGCCCTTCCACCGAGGGTCGGACGGCGGAAAGAAGGAGCCGATGTCGCCCTCCCCGAGTGCGCCGTAGATGGCGTCGGTAAGGGCGTGCAGCGCTGCGTCAGCATCCGAATGACCGACAAGTCCGGCGCTATGCGGAATACGGATCCCGCCGAGCCAGACGGCGTCGCCGGGCCCAAAGGGGTGGACGTCCAGGCCGGAGCCAACGCGCGTTTCCATGGCCGTTCCTCCCAAGAGCCGCTCCGCACGCTCGAAATCTTCGGCATGGGTCAGCTTGATGTTGCGCGGCGACCCGGCCGTGAGCGCGACCGAGAGGCCGGCCCATTCGGCGATCGCTGCATCGTCGGTGAATTCTTGAGTTTGGGCTGCCGCCCGCCGGTGCGCTTCGAGGATCAGCCCGAAATCGAATCCTTGCGGGGTCTGCGCCGCGAATAACTGGCGACGATCTTCCGTCGCTCGGACCGTAATGCCGTCCAGAGTGCGCTTGATCGTGTCCGTTACCGCGACCGCCGGGAGGGCTGCGCTGCCAAGGGCCTGGATCACGCCGTCAATCAGGGCGTCATCTACAAGGGGCCGGGCGGCATCGTGAATGAGGACGAAATCGGGACGATGCGGTGCCAGGGCCTCGAGGCCGGCCAGCACTGAGCCCTGGCGGGACGCCGCGCCGGCAACCGGCGGCAACAGGTTTGGCGTCGCAAGTCCGAGATCTGCATAGAGTTTCCTGTGGTCCCGGTGGATCACCGGTAGGACGCAGGCCACGTCGCGCCTGTGCGTGAACGCTGCAATCGTCCGCGCAAGAACGGGAATTCCAAGCAGCGGGCGATATTGCTTAGGCACGCCGCCTATGCGTGAACCAGATCCGGCAGCGACCACAATCACGGCGATGCTTTTCGACGACGCCACGTCCCCACGGCTCCACGTGCAAGCGATGCCCGATGTAGCGGGCGTTTGGTCTTGGCGACAAGCGCTCGACCTGGTCTATCGACCGGGTTGCGTCTGCGACGATTTTGGCTATTGTTCGTGCACTTTGGATATTTGCGCAAAAGTGAGGCAAATGTGTTGGACGCTGCCTGCAATCTAGTCATTGGCAGACAGGTCGTTCGGAACAGGGCCTTTCTGGCCCCCATGGCGGGAATCACCGACAGGCCGATGCGATATCTTGCGGCGCGCTACGGGGCCGGACTGGTCGTGTCCGAGATGATCGCGAGCAGCGCCCTGAGCGCCGGAAGCGAGGATATGCGACGCAAGCTCGCGGCCTCGCCCGGCTTGCCGCACATGGTCCAACTCGCCGGTTGCGAGGCCCGCTGGATGGCGCACGCTGCCCGGATTGCGGAGGCCGAAGGCGCAGACATCATCGACATCAATTTCGGCTGTCCCGCCAAGCGTGTCACCAATGGTTACGCGGGGTCGGCGTTGATGCGAGTGCCCGAACTCGCCCAGTCGCTGGTCGAGGCGGTCGTGGAGGCGACGACCCTCCCGGTGACGGTCAAGATGCGGCTCGGTTGGGACGATGACAGCCTCAATGCGCCGGAGATCGCGCGGCGCGCCGTCGAGGCCGGAGCGCGGATGATCACTGTCCACGGGCGTACGCGGCAGCAGTTCTACAAGGGAGAGGCCCGCTGGGCTCCGGTGCGGGATGTAGTCGAGTCAGTGGACGTGCCGGTCGTGGTCAACGGGGATATCACGAGCCTGGCGCAAGCGCGTGAGGCGCTCGTGCTGTCGGGAGCTGCAGCCGTGATGATCGGCCGAGGCGCTCAGGGGCGGCCCTGGGTCGTTGGGCAGATTGCGGCGGGGCTGGCCGGCCGGAGGGCCCCGGAAGCGCCAACCGGTCCCGAGCTCGTGGCAGTGGTGGTCGAACATTACGAGGCGCTGCTCTCGGAATATGGCACCGAGATCGGAGTGCGCGCAGCGCGCAAGCATCTCGATTGGTATCTGGAAGCAAGCGGGCTCCTTGTGCGGGCGGAAACGCGCCGGCGTCTCGTTCAGTCGACCGATCCCGGTGAGGTGATCGGCCTTATCTCTGAGGTCTTTTCCGACGTGCGAGTTGCCGCATGACCGAGCCTCTTGCGCCGAACCTGTCTCTGGGCGTTCTGCAGGCGCTGCCGCAACCGGTGATCGTCCTCGACGAGAACCGCATGATCGTTTTCGTCAACTATGCGGCTGAGTCGTTCTTCGGGGCGTCGTTGAGCGTGCTCAGCCGGCAGCGCCTCGACGACATCATTGCCTTCGGTTCGCCGATCGTCGCCCTGGCGCAGTCTGTCAGTGAAAGGCGCGCGCCGATGACCGAGTATCGCGTGCGGGTAGGGTCCGTCCGCTTTGGCGACGCCGCCGACGACCGCATTGTCGATGTATTCGCCAGTCCCATTTCCGACGTCGATGGCCGGGTGGCGCTCCTATTTCAGGAGCGAACCATGGCCGATAAGATCGACCGGCAGCTGGTGAGCCGGGGAGCCGCGAGGTCGGTCACGGGCCTCGCCTCGATGCTGGCGCATGAGATTAAGAACCCGCTGTCGGGGATTCGCGGGGCGGCGCAGCTGCTCGAACAATCGGTTACGCCAGATGAGCTGCCTCTCGCACGGCTTGTGCGCGAGGAAGTCGACCGCATCGTCGACCTCATCGACAGGGTCGAAGTGTTCGGCGACGACCGCCCCATCGAACGGGAAGCCATCAACATCCATGTGGTGCTGGACCGGGTGAAGCTCCTGGCGAAATCGGGAATCGCCCGCAACGTCACCTTCACGGAGGACTACGATCCCTCGCTGCCGCCCGTCTACGGCAACCGCGACCAGCTGATCCAGGTGTTCCTCAACCTGATCAAGAATGCGGCAGAGGCGCTCGAGCGGACGCCCAAGGCCGAAATCCGCATCTCCACCGCCTTCCGGCCGGGCATCCGTATCGCGGTGCAGGGCGTGAGCCAGCGCATCTCGCTGCCGCTCGAAATCGTCATCGAGGACAACGGGCCGGGAATTCCGCCCGACCTGCTGCCCATCCTCTTCGATCCGTTCGTGACGACCAAGGCCAACGGATCTGGCCTGGGACTTGCATTGGTGGCGAAGATCGTGGGCGACCACGGCGGCGTGATCGACAGCGATAGCCGGCCGGGGCGCACGCGGTTCCGCGTCCTGCTGCCGATCGCCAGGGGGCTGAAGATGCCTGAGGAGACCACCGAGGTTGCCGCTCAATGAGTCACACGATCCTGCTTGCCGATGACGACGCGGCCATTCGAATGGTGCTCAACCAAGCGCTGACCCGCGCCGGCTACGACGTGCGGCCGACCGGCAACCTGTCCACGATGTGGAACTGGGTCAGCCGCGGCGAAGGCGATCTGCTCATTACGGATGTGGCCATGCCGGATGGCAACGCATTCGACATCATGCCCAAGATCAAGAAGCTCCGCGGCGATCTGCCCATTGTGGTGATGAGCGCGCAGAACACCTTCATGACCGCCATCCGGGCCAATGAGCTGGGCGCCTACGAATACCTGCCCAAGCCGTTCGACATTGCGGAGGTGCTCTCGGTGGTGGCCCGCGCGCTGGCCGACGCCAGAAAGCCCGGCAGCCGCGACCGACGCGAGGAGGAGCCGGCCGAAGCCATGCCGCTTGTCGGCCGCTCGCCCGCCATGCAGGACATCTATCGGGCGCTGGCCCGGCTCATGCAGACCGATCTGACCGTGATGATCACCGGCGAGAGCGGCACGGGCAAGGAACTGGTGGCGCGCGCCCTGCACGATTTCGGCAAGCGCCGAAACGGACCGTTCGTGGCCATCAATATGGCCGCCATTCCCCGCGACCTGATCGAGGCCGAACTCTTCGGGCACGAGAAGGGCGCCTTCACCGGCGCCACCGCACGTCAATCCGGCCGCTTCGAACAGGCCGAGGGCGGCACGCTGTTTCTCGACGAGATCGGCGACATGCCCATGGACGCGCAGACGCGACTGCTGCGTGTGCTGCAGGAGGGAGAATATACGATGGTCGGCGGCCGCACGCCGATCAAGTCGAACGTGCGGATCGTGGCGGCGACGCACCGCGATCTCAGCCAGATGATCCGGCAAGGGCTGTTCCGCGAGGACCTCTACTACCGGCTGAACGTCGTTCCGATCCGGCTGCCGCCGCTGCGGGAGCGCGTCGACGACATCGGCGACCTGGTGACCCATTTCCTGCGCGCGGCGCAGCGGGAGGGCGAGCCGCTCAAGACCATCGCGCCCGATGCGATCAAGCTCATGCAGGCCTATTCATGGCCTGGGAATGTGCGCGAACTCGAAAATCTCGTGCGCAGGCTCGCCGCGCTCTATGCCGACGAAAGCATCTCCCGCGAGATCGTGCAGGCCGAGCTCAACATTTCCGATCGGCAGGCGGCGCCGGCATCGGCCGGCCCGATCGATGTGTCGACCGCGATCGAGACGCATGTGGCGCAATTGCTGCGCGACCACGAGCCCAAGCTGCCGCCGCCGGGCCTCTATCAGCGGGTGCTCGACAAGGTGGAGGCCCCACTCATCGCAATGGCCCTCAATGCCTGCGGGGGCAACCAGATCAAGGCGTCCGAACTTCTCGGGCTCAATCGCAACACGCTCAGAAAGAAGATCCGCGCCCACTCGATCGAAATCGTCAAGCACAGCCGCCGCAACGGCTAGCTATTCCTCGACCCAGGAGTCGAAGGTTCCGTCCCGGCGCAGGCGGGCGATCAGCCAACCGTTGCGCCCGCGCCGAACCTCGAAGTCGAAATCCTTCTCGATCGTCCGATAGACCTCGGCGGTGTTCCTTGCAGACTCCTCGGTCGATCTGACCAGGGTCGAGGCTCCCGGTTCGGAAACAAAGGCGCGTGACATGGCGGCCTCTCTCAGTGGGCCGTCATGCTAGCACGAGCGCGATGCCGCCGCTGCATCCGAGGGCCATGATCGGGAGTGTCACATTTCGGCAACATTTGTCTTGAAGGGTCGACGCGATTGGGCCACTTTAGGGCTCTCCGCGGCAGTTCGGGAACCCTCGTGTGACATGAGCGACACAGCCTTGCCCGCCGAGGGTCTTGCGCAGGCGATGCCTGGCACGACACCGCAAACGTCCCGAGCGCCGTTCAGCCAGAGGGGCCGCCAGGCGCTTCGGGTGGTCGGCCTGATCGTGGTCGTGCTGTCGGTCCTGGTGGCCTCGGGCTCGTTCCTGATCATGACCGGTGCGACCAGCATCGAGCCAACCCCTGAGGTGTGGACGCTGATCTGGGTCGCCAACGGGCTCCTGGTGCTGCTGGTGATCGCCCTCGTGGTCACCGAGGCGATGCTTCTGGTGCAGTCGCGCTTCCTCGGCGAGGCCGGGGCGGGACTGCAGCTGCGCATGGTCACGATGTTCGCCTTCGCGGCCACGGTGCCGGCCATCATCGTCGCCGTGGTCGCCACGATTTCGCTCAACCAGGGTCTCGACCAATGGTTCTCCGAGCGCACCAAGACCATGGTGGAAGCCTCGCGGCAGGTGGCGCGGTCCTACATGCTCGAGCACGCCCAGGTGCTGCGCGACGACGTCATCTGGGTCGCGGGCGAGCTGGAGCAGGCGCGAACGACCTTCGAAACGGACCGGGTGCAGTTTCAGCGGATCCTCACGGCGCTGGCCGTGACGCGTTCGCTCCCCTTCGCCCAGCTCATTTCGGCGGACGGCGACACGCTCATGAGCGCGCAGATCAATGCGCAGGGCGTTTCCCCGCAGCTTCCCGACGGCCTCATCCCGCATGTGGTCGAGGGCGTGCCGACGCTCATCTCGCCGGGCGACACCCAGCTCGTGGGCGCGGTGATCAAGCTGCGCGGCTACGACAAGACATATCTGTTCGTGGCGCGGCCGGTGAACCCGGAAGTGCTCGAGTTCATGCGGCTCACCGACGACAATGTCACCGAGTACAGGCAGTACGAATCCAACCGCCTGGTGTTCCAGATCACGTTCACGCTCATGTATCTGGGCCTGGCGCTGGTGCTCCTGCTCGCCGCATTGTGGGTCGGGATCGCGCTCGCCAACCGGTTCGTCGATCCCATCCGCAACCTGATGATCGCGTCGAGCCGCGTGTCGGAGGGCGACCTCGACGTGCAGGTGCCGGTTCAGCCCGGCCGGGGCGATCTGCGCGACCTGTCGGACCGCTTCAACACCATGACGCGGCAGCTCAAGACGCAGCGGGTCGCGCTGGTGCGGGCAAACGAAACCAATGAGAAGCGCCGGCAATTCACCGAGGCGGTGGTCGAAGGCGTGTCGGCGGGAATCATCGGGCTCGATTCGTCGGGCGCGATCACCCTGTTCAACGCCCGCGCGGTGGAGATGCTCGGGCGCGACGAAATCTCGGTCATCGGACAGCAGGCCGGCGAGGTGGTCCCGGCCCTGGGGCCGATCGTCGAGCGGGCGCGCAACTCGCGGCGCGGCCAGATACGCGACCAGATCGAGATCGGGTCGGGCCCGGACTACCGGACCTATCAGGTGCAACTCACGCGCGAAGGCTCGATTGCCGAGAGCAAGGGGTTCGTGGTGACGCTCGACGATATCACCGACCTGCTCTCGGCGCAGCGCACCGGCGCCTGGGCGGACGTGGCCCGGCGCATCGCGCATGAGATCAAGAATCCGCTGACGCCGATCCAGCTTTCGGCCGAGCGGCTGAGGCGGCGCTACGCCAAGAAGCTCGAGGACGATTTCGAGGTCTTCGACAAATCGATCAACACGATCCTGCGGCAGGTGGGAGATATCGGCCGGATGGTCGACGAGTTCTCCTCGTTCGCGCGCATGCCGGAAGCCAAGCCGGTACAGGGCGACCTGGGCGAAACGGTGCGGTCGGCCGTGTTCCTCGAAAGCGTGCGCCTGCCGGACGTGACGATACGCATGGATCTGCCCGAGGAGCCGCTGAGCGCCTATTTCGATCCGCGCCTCATCGCGCAGGTGCTCACCAACCTCATCAAGAATGCGGTGGAAGCGATCGAGGGGGCGGGCCTGGAGGCGATCAAGGACCCGCTGATCATCGTGCAGATCCGCAAGGATGGCGAGCGGGCGCGGGTATCGGTTTCGGACAACGGCAAGGGATGGCCCAAGGAGAACCGGCAGCGGCTGCTCGAGCCCTACATAACCACGCGGGAGAAGGGGACCGGGCTTGGCCTGGCGATCGTTGCCCGCATCATCGAGCAGCATGGCGGGACGGTCGACCTCATCGACGCCGAACCGGACGCGAACGGCCGGGTCGGGGCGTGCTTCACCTTCACCCTGCCGCTTGGGGCGGGCGACAACGAGGCGCCCGAGAGAGGCGAGGCGGACGCCGCCAAGCCCGAGGCGCCCACCCAAGCCGATGACGAACCGGCCCCTGTCCTGGCGGCGGAGAAGACGTAACAGTTATGGCGCGCGACATTCTCATTATCGATGACGAGGACGACATCCGCGACCTCATCGCGGGCATCCTCGAGGACGAGGGCTACGAGACGCGTCAGGCGCACGATGCGGATTCGGGGCTCAACGAGATCGCCCGGCGGCGGCCGAGCCTGGTGTTCCTCGACATCTGGATGCAGGGGTCGCGGCTCGACGGCCTGCAGCTGCTCGATGTCTTCCAGACGCAGCACCCCGAAATGCCCGTGGTGATGATCTCGGGGCACGGCAATATCGAGACGGCGGTTTCGGCCATCCGGCGCGGGGCCTACGACTACATCGAAAAGCCGTTCAAGATCGACCGGCTGTTGCTCATCACGCAGAGGGCGATGGAGGCCACGCGGCTCAAATCCGAGGTCGAGGAGCTGCGCGGCCGGGCCAGCGCGCAATCGGTCGACATGGTCGGGGTCTCGGCGGCGCTGCAGCAGGCGCGGGCCGTGATCGAGAAGTCGGCCCCCACCAATTCGCGCATCTTCATCGCCGGCCCCTCGGGAAGCGGCAAGGGACTCGCGGCGCGGCTCATCCATCAGCGCTCGCCACGGGCGGAGGCGCCGTTCGTGGAGATCAACTGCTCGCTGTATTCGCCCGAGGAAGTGCCGGTGGTGCTGTTCGGCCGGGAGACGCGCGAGAAGTCGGGGACGCTCAGAACGGAGGTGGGGGCGCTCGAACGCGCCCATGGCGGCACGCTCTATCTCAGCGAGGTCTCGGCGCTGCCTCAGCCGGTGCAGGGCACGCTTCTGCGCACGCTGGTGGAGAACAGGTTCAACCGCGTCGGCGGCAGCGTGGCGGTGCCGATCGATGTGCGCATCATCTCGGGCAGCTCGCAGAACGTCGCCCATCTGATCGAGACGGGGGCCTTCCGGTCGGACCTGTTCCACCGGCTGTCGATCGTGCCGCTGCAGCTCACGCCGCTGCGGGAGCGGCGGGAGGACGTGCCGCTGCTGGTGGAGCTGTTCATCGAGCAGATCGCGCGCATGCACAATCTCAAGGCGCTGGCGGTGGGAGAGGACGCCATCGCGGTGCTGCAGGCCCAGGACTGGCCCGGCAACGCCCGCCAGCTGCGCAATTCGATCGAACGGCTGCTGATCCTCATAAAGGATGCGCCGCCCGAGAACGGAATCATCACCGCCCAGATGCTGCCGCCCGATATCGGGGAAGTGCTGCCCACGGTGGGCGACACCGACGAATCCGCGCATCTGATGAGCCTGCCGCTGCGGGAAGCGCGGGAGGTCTTCGAGCGGCAGTACCTGCTGGCGCAGATCGAGCGGTTCGGCGGAAACATCTCCAAAACGGCCGAGTTCGTGGGGATGGAACGCAGCGCTTTGCACCGCAAGATCAAGTCGCTGGGCCTGTGAGCGGTCGCGGGTAGGCAGTTCAGCCGCCATATGGCATAGTGTTCTGGTGGGGAGGGCGGACCAGCAACGGTCAGCCGGAGGAGCCTAGCGCTTTTCCGGCCCAAGTCTTGGCGGGGTCAACACCGCGAAAATGACAAGAGGCCAGAATGCCCGGCGAAAAGGCACAGAATCTACAGGATGCATTTCTCAATCATGTCCGTAAGCAAAAGGTCCCGGTGACGATCTTCCTGGTCAACGGAGTGAAGCTTCAGGGCGTTATTACCTGGTTTGACAATTTCTGCCTGCTGCTGCGCCGCGATGCGCAGTCGCAGCTCGTGTACAAGCACGCGATCTCGACAATCATGCCCGGCGCGCCGATCCAGCTGTTCGACCCCGAGCATGCCGAGGACTGAGGCGAGCTTGCCGAACGGGCACGCCATGCCCAGATAGAGCGTCATGGCGGACCAAGACGACGATCATCATGCCCTGCCCGCCGGCGGGGCGCCTGCGTTCATCGACCAGCGCCCGGCGCCGACGCGCGCCGGGCTGATCGTGCCCGACGTGCGGGGGGCTGCCGGCGCTCACGCCGTCGACATGCGCCGCGCCGAATTCGAGGGCCTGGCGGCCGCGATCCGGCTCGAGGTGGTGTTCAGCGACATCGTGCGCGTGCGCGAGGTGCGCCCTGCGACGTTTCTGGGCGCGGGGGCGGTGGCCGAACTCAAGCAGAAGGTCAAGGACGGCGGAATCGAGCTGCTGCTCGTCGATGCCGCCCTGGCGCCGGTGCAGCAGCGCAATCTCGAGACGGAAACCGGGGCCAAGGTGCTGGATCGAACCGGCCTCATACTGGAGATCTTCGGGGAACGCGCCGCGACCCGCGAAGGCGTGCTGCAGGTCGAGCTTGCCCATCTCAACTATCAGCGGAGCCGACTGGTCAGGTCGTGGACCCACCTCGAACGCCAAAGGGGCGGCTTCGGCTTTCTGGGGGGCCCGGGCGAAACCCAGATCGAAAGCGACCGCCGGCTGCTCGAGGAACGCATCAAGCTGCTCGAGCAAAGGCTCGAGAAGGTCAAGCGCACGCGCGGACAGCAGCGCAGCCGCCGCGATGCGGCGGAGCTGCCGGTGGTGGCCCTGGTCGGCTACACCAATGCCGGAAAGTCGACGCTCTTCAACCGCCTGACGGGGGCGGGGGTGTTTGCGGAGAACCTGCTGTTTGCCACGCTCGACACCACGATCCGCAAGATCGAGCTGCCGCACGGGCGCGAGATCATGCTGTCGGACACCGTGGGGTTCGTGGCCGACCTTCCAACCACGCTGGTGGCCGCGTTCCGCGCCACGCTCGAGGAAGTGACGGAAGCCGACCTGATCCTGCATGTGCGCGATATCGCCAACCCGGACTCGACGGCGCAGGCGCGCGATGTGCTGAAGGTCCT
>DASZSH010000077.1:0-20261 GCA_035548755.1 Devosia sp. | reverse complement strand
TCACGCGAACCTCGTCGGTGGAAAGGGCGCCTTCAGCAATGAGCAGAGCGATGCCACCGTCGACAAGGGCCCAGTCGCCGTCGTCTCGCGCCGTCAGCTGCACGCCGCCAACCTCCGCCCGGATTTCGGGGCCCTTGGCCGCGACGCTGAATGTGATCTTCCTTTCGAACTCCATGGCCAGCGGCGTCGAGGCGAGCACTTCGACCTTGTCGTCCCGCACGCGTGCTATCTCGAGGTAGCCCGCCCGCGTCAGGCGGACGTCGTAGCGGCGGCGCAGGCCCTGCACTCGAACAGAGACGCCGCCATAGTTGCCCAGATGGATCACGACATCGGTGTCAAGCCTGTAGTCGGTCCATTGTCTCGTGCCATGAATGATGAGCCCCTCGCCGCGGTCCTGCGAGATGCGGAAACTGGGCGGAAAGCGCTTGGAAAAGAAGCTCACGCCATTGACCCATGCGCGACGCCAGAAGTCACTGTCGCCAGGAGGGCGGCGCAGCGTCAGCCTGGGAGCGCCATCCCAGCGAAGGTAGTCGAGCAGGATGCGTCCGTTGGCACGGCGGCCCTCCGCCGAGAGAGCAACGCCGAGTTCAGCAATCGGCTGGCCGCCGAAGTCCGGCAATTGCCACTGAAGCACCGCCTCATCTCCGGGAGCGAGTATCTTGGTTGATCCATCGACATCGCGAAGTTCGTCGTGCTCGTTATATACGCGCGCCCGCAGCCGAACGACGACGGATCCGACATTGGCCCTGTCGGCAACCACGCGCGCCTTGACCACCTGCCCAGGATAAACCAGTGGCGTCGCCATCAGCTCATAGGTGCGCATGTTGAGAACGTCGCGCGGCGTAAAGGTCGGCGTGTTGACCGCCGAGGTTTGGCCGGGCCCGAGAGCAGCATAGTCGATCGCCAGGGCTCTTGCGCCCTCGAACTCCACATTCGAGATGCGCAGAGAACGATTGGCATCCAACGCGCTTTGAGGCGTGAAGCCCTGCACGCTGCCCGGCAACGAGAAGTGGAACTGCGCTCCGTCCTTCGGGGGCGCTAACGGGCGCGCACCGGAGAGCCGCAGGCCTATATTGGTCAAGTAGTAGGCCGTGCGGACCGCGTCGTTGATCGAGCTGCCGCCGTCGGCTGATGAAATCAGCAGCCGGTCGGCGATGGGCCCCCGCCAGTCTGGGCCCGCCTCGAGGCCGGCAAGCCCCTGCATCAACCCGAGAAGACAGCCGACGTTGCCGGCGTTGCAATCGGTATCCCAGCCCGACGTGTTGACGATCATTTGCGCCTTCTGAAAGTCGTCAGGCGCATAGAGCACGGCCATGATCATCAAGGCGTGGTTCGGAACGACGTGACAGTTGCCCGGGTACTTATCGTAGCCATAGTGCTCCTCGATCTTCTGCCGGGTATCGCGCCAGTCCGCATGCTGCCGTCGCCAGGCGCGCACATCGGTGATGAGCCTTGCGATCAGGCTGTCTGCGGGAATGACCGACAGGCCCGTGTCGATGAGGTGCTCGATGTCGCTCGAGATGAAGGCCTCGGCCTCCATGGCGGCCCAAAGCATGGCGGCATGCACGGCCTCGCCGTCGTGACTGACGCTACCAGCCTTGCGGGCGAGGTCGGCAGCAAGTCGTGGCTGGCCGGGAGCAACCATGGCCCAGCCATCGATGAATATCTGAGCGCCGATCTGTTCCGCTACCGTCGCGCCGTTGGTCGCGATTGAACCGGACTGTGGCGCCGGTATTCCCTTCTTCAGGTTGAGCCAGGCCGTGTGTTCGGTGGAGTTGCCATTTCCGCCCCACCACAGGATGGAGCGCTCTTCGACGATGTAGTTGAGCCATGCCTTTCCGATGTCCTCGGCCTGAAGGTCGGCCGAAATGCCGTAGTCTTCAAGGGCGCGTACAAAGGTGAAGGTCCCAGCCACGTCGTCGTCTGTCACAACCAGCGGCTGACCGAGCCGCTCGTTGACGTAGTATTCGATCGGGCCAAGCTCCTTCATGATCTTGTGATAGGTCCAGCCCTCGAATGGCCGGCCAAGATACACACCCACGAGCTTGCCCAGCACGCCGGCATAGACACGCTCGAGATAGTCGTTCGGAATCGGCAAGTCTTGTCTCCTGGTATTTGACATAGGCCGTCAGCCCTTGACCGAGCCGCCAGCCATGCCCTCGATGAAGCGACGCTGCATGAACAGGAAGAGAGCGACGACCGGCAGTACAATGAGCAGCGCGGCGGCCATGATTTCTCCCCAATCGGACGAGTACTGCCCGGATAGAAGGTTGAAGGCGACCACCGCAGTGTTCTTGTCGGCCTTCTGCAGGAAGGTCGTCGCGATCAGAAATTCGTTCCAAGAGTAGAGACCGATGATCAGGGCAACCGTCAGGATGCCGGGCGACACGATAGGCAGCATCACCTGCGTGAAGACCTGCCAGTGGCTCGCGCCATCAACCAGGGCCGCCTCCTCGAGTTCGCGAGGCACCGCCAGAAAGTAGGTTCGCAGGAGCATGATCGCAAAGGGGCTGTAGAGGGCCGTGTAGATCAGCGAAACCGCCGGAGGATTATTGATGAGACCGAGCCGGGCGAAGCCGAAGTAGAGCGGGAACAGGAAGAGCTGGATCGGCGCCGTGGTGGTGGCCATGAGGTAGAAGGTCCAGATTTTCCAGCTCTTGATCTTGCGGCGGGCCAGCACATAGGCGGTCAGCGAACCGGTCGTGCAGACCAGGACGATGGTGAGCGCTGTCAGCACCGCCGAATTGACGAAAGTCTGGCTGAAATGCGCGTCATGCCAAGCATGAGCGAAATTCTCCCAATGGATCGTCGTTGGCAGCGAGAGCGGGCTGACGACGATAGCGGCCGCCGGCTTCACGGAGTTGATCAAAAGGAGCCCGATCGGAAACAGCGCGATGACGGCACCTATGGACAGCACCACATAGGTGACGATCATCGTGAAGCGACTTTCGACCCGATTCACAGCTGCTCCTCCCGGGTTTGCACCCGGATGTAGAAGAAGGTCGCCACCAGGCCGAAACAGGAGATGATGAGCGCAACCGCCGCTGCCTGCCCAACATTCAAGTCGTAAAAGGCATGTCGATAGGCGAGGGTCGACAGGACTTCGCTGGAGAAGGCGGGGCCACCCTGGGTCAGGATGTATACGAAGTCGAAGACCAGAAATGACCAGATCACAGTCAGGATCATCATCAGCGTGATGGTGGGTCGGATTCCAGGCAGGAGCACATAGCGCAGCATCTGCCAGTAGCTTGCGCCCTCGAGGCGGGCCGCTTCGATCTGCTCGGCCGGGACCTGCCGCAGCGCCGCGAAGAAGATCACGCACAGAAAGCCCCACCAGTGCCAGAGATCCACGGTCGCCACGCCATAGAGCGCCGTGGAGGTGCCAGCGAGCGGATTGCCGACCTGCAGTCCGCTCTTGGCGAGGAGGCCGAAGATGCCGGTCACCGGGCTGTAGATCATTCCCTGCCAGACACGCGCCGTGATCGCCGTCGCGATGATGACCGGCAGGAAGTAGACGACCTGGAAGAAGGTTCGGGCGCGCCGAGCGATCAGCAGCATCGTCGCTGCCAGCAGGCCCATGGCGATGGGAACGGTCAGGAAGATCGCGGTCCAGATGAGGTTGTTGCCGAAGGCCGTCCAGAACACGCTGTCACCAAAGATGGCGGCGAAGTTGTCAAGCCCAACGAACTGCGGCGCCGAAATGCCATCCCAGGCGAAGAACGCAAGTGCGATCGTCAGCAGGGCCGGGAGGAGAATGATGGCGAAATTGATGAGGAAGGTCGGAACGATATAGAGCAGGTGCACGCGGCTCGTCAGGCCCGCTCCATCAGCCGCGACGCGGCGCTCGGGCGCTGTTGCTGCAAACGTCTCGGCCTCGGCTGTCATGCAGTCCTCCCAGTCCTGTGGTGAGCGCGGCCGCACGGCGTGCGACCGCGCAGTTCGCTCACCCCGCACGCGGCGGGATTGCCGGGACCTTGCCCTGGTCCTTCTCCTGTTTGAACGTATCGTCCCACTTCTTGAGATAGTCGGTCGACTTGATCTTGTTGAGCCAGACTTCCTCCATGCCCGAGACCAGGTAGGTGTCGGTGGCCGGCGGCAGGAACGTCCATGACGTGTAGCCATAGCGGCCGTTGCCTACGGCGACGGACAAGGTCTTCATCACCTGTTCGTAGAGCGGCATGACTGTGTCGGCGATCTTGACGCTGCTCAGGTCTTTGAGGGGAAGGTTCCACTCGCCTTGCCAGACCGAGTTCATGTCTGAGTAGAATTTCGGCTGGAAGATCATGTCGAGGACAGCCGCCGCGCCATCGGCATTGGCCGATTGCGCGTTGATCGAAAAGGTCGATCCGATGCCCAGGGCATAGACGGGGTCGCCACTGGCGCTTGGGAAGCCCACGAAGCCAGGTTCGGCATTGTTCTGCGGGAAGTAGGTAGCGGCGTTGGAGAATGCCCAGGTGCCCACCGGCGCCAGGGCCGCTTGACCTTGCGGAACCTGTGCGAAGGCCTGCTCGGTGGTCAACGAGAAGTAGTTCGGACCAAAATAGCCTTTCTGCCACCATTCGTTCAGCTTATCGATGGCGGCAACGATGGATGGGTCCGTCCATGGAATGGCACCTGTTAGCGCCTTGTATACGTTTTCAGGACCGGCGATCGAATTGAGGACGATCGAGACGTACCACTCGTTGGTGGGCCGCCAGTCGGCGTTGCCAGCGCCGAACGGAACGAGGTTGGCCTTCTTGGCCTCTTCCGCCAGGGCTTCGAGCTCAGGGATCGTGGTCGGCGCCTTCCATCCGTTCTTGTCGAACAGTGTCTTGTTGTAGAAGAGGCCGAGCGTCTCGTAGGTCTTGGCCAGCGCATAGAGCTTGCCGTTGTACTTGCCCAGATCGAGGAAGAGCGGCAGTAGCCGGTCGTTCCATCCGAGCTTCTGGGCATAGTCGTCGAGCGCCAGCAGTTGGCCGGCCTGCGCCATCGAGGCAACGTAGCTGGGCCCGGCCGTGAACACGATATCCGGCCCATTGCCCGATAGCATCGCAATGCGAAGCTGCTTGTCGAGATCGCTGCCGCGGAAGTCGATCGAGAGTTCGCTCTCGGGATGAGCGGCGTTGAACGGATCAATCAGCAGCTTCTTTAGGTTGTCCTGGTTTTCGGGCGATGCCGACTCGTACCAGAAGGTGATCGGCTTTTTGTCCTGGGCCAGTGACAGGCGTGTCAGCACCGGCAGGCTCGCGCCAGCCAAGGCGCTCTTCAAGAATAGTCGACGTTCCATCGTTTCCTCCTCCTCAGATTCAGGTAGAACTCCGTTCGATCAGCCCGAATGGCATTTCGAGAGCGGTTCCGACTTGGCCGCCTTCGCCGCGCAAACGGCCGATGAGGATTTCTGCGGCCCGGGCACCCATTTCGCGCTGGAATTGCGCG
The DNA here is from genome assembly GCA_035548755.1 of Devosia sp. Classification (GTDB taxonomy): domain Bacteria; phylum Pseudomonadota; class Alphaproteobacteria; order Rhizobiales; family Devosiaceae; genus Devosia_A. Next base: position 14,846 of record DASZSH010000077.1, on the reverse strand, counting down.
ACTGTGGTGAGGGGCGGCGTGACAAGCTTGGCCGCGGAAATGTCGTCAAAGCCGACTACGGCGATCTGTTTCGGAATGCCGATTCCACGCTCGCGCAGCGCCTGCATGACGCCTATCGCCATTAGGTCATTGGCGGCGAAGATCGCGGTCGGATCATAGCCGCTCGCTAGAACCGCCTCCGCAGCGCCCAGACCGCCTGCCTCGCTGAACTCATCGACGATCACGACGTGAGGCGTACCGCCAGAGGCGAGCAATGCGGCTTTATAGCCCTCGACGCGCGTAGCCTGCGGACCGCCGCGTCCGGCCACCATCGCAATCCTCCGGTGCCCGCGCGAAATGAGGTAGTTGGTGACCGCCTCGGCCGCCGCGCGGCTATCGACATAAATGTCGTCTATGGCGATGGGCCCGCCCTTCTTCTTGGACGATTCAATGCGCACGACAGGAACCCCGGAATCGACCAGGGGCTTGAAGTCGGCAGCGCGAAGCGTGAAGAACACGCCAACCACCCCATCGACTCGACCCTGGCGGGCCCAATCGAGAAAGTGGCGCTCACGTTGCGCGGTGCCGTCGGTGTTGAAGGCGATGACATCATACTTCTCGCCATCGGTGACCGACTGAACGCCGCGCATCAACGCGGGGTAGAACGGGTTGCTGATGTCCGGCACCACACAGGCAATCGTCATCGTCCGGTTGGTCCGCAGCGCCTGCGCGAACCGGTTGGGCACATAGCCAAGCGCCGCCGCCGCGCGCGTAATCCGTTCGTGCGTTTCCGCCGAGATGGAGGGTGTGGCGCCGCCACTCAGCACCATGGAGACAGCGGCCTGCGAGACGCCTGCCGCCCGCGCAACATCCCGCTGGGTTGCTCGCTTCACCGATTTTGCCTGCTGATACGTATCACTAATTCGTACCAGTACATGCTTCTGGCCATGATGCAAGCCCTGCGTCGCAAAGCACGAGCGAATCCGCCGTCTGGCCGACGGCGACCGATCGGGCGGACGGCGATGCGCATGAAACGGCAAGGTCGGGGCGAGGCAGATTCCCAGACCTGGACGACCTACAGCCGGACAGCCCTGGGCGCCGTTCGACTGGGCCTATCGTTCGATCAGATCGGTAGAGGTGGCGGAGAGAAAGGGATTCGAACCCTTGAGACGGTTACCCGCCTACACACTTTCCAGGCGTGCGCCTTCGACCACTCGGCCATCTCTCCGCATCGGCAGCCGCCGGAAACGGGGGCCGAGCCTTCGCCGCGGCGCGGGAACGGGGGCGGAAGGACCCCCCAAAGGCGGGCGCAATATACTCATGGCCGATCGGTCTGCAAGCGGGGGGGCGCGAGCGGGCGGGAGGCTTTTGCCTGGGACGGCGAGGCGCTTGCGCCGGAACGTCTGCATGTCACACTTGGGCGATGCGGCTGATTCTGCGGATCGTCGGGACGTTGCTGATTGCGCTGGCGGTGATCCTCATGATCATCGACGGCACCAAGTCGCTGGGCGCCAATGCCCTGGTGTTCACCTCGCTGGGCGACACCTGGACGGCGCTGAGCGCCGACAGCCTCGCCGCGGTCCGGGATTTCCTCGGCACGCGCCTTCTGGGTCCGGTGCTCGAGACGGCGGTGACGGCGATCCTCAGCTGCCCGGGCTGGGCGGTGATCGGCGTTCCCGGCCTGCTGCTGGCCTGGGCCGGACGATCGCGCCGCGAGCGCATCTTCCTCAGGCAGGACCAGATCTGAGACCCGCGGGCGGCGCGCTTGAGCCCTCAGCCGGGCCGGGCCGGCGGGCCCCCCCGGCGCGGGCCTTACGGCGCCCTGACGGCGTAGATCAGCAGCGGACCGGACGCGGGAATCGGCGCGAGCCAGGCCGGATGGCGGCCCTGCGCCGCGAGCGCGGCGAAGGAATCGGGGCTCGCGGCGACGACGCCATCGAGTTCGGCCATGCCGGGGCAGACAACCACCAGCGTGACGCCGCGCGCCCTGAGGATGTCGAGGGCTTCGCCGATGGGGCCGTCAAAAAAGCGCAGCGTGTCGATGAGGCCCTGCTGGTCGCGGTGATAGGGCGCCCCGACGACGGCGTGCGGCGTGAACAGCAGCAGATGGCTCCCCAGATCCGTGGGCGCCATGACGCGCCGGGCGGGCAGATCGCGAAGCGGGGCAAAGGCCTGAGGCGCAATGCAGGCGAGGTGGCCGGGGGTGAGAGGGCGGGTCTTGGAGAGGGGCAGCGCCGCCGCGACGGCCGCAACCGCAAATCCCGCCGAGAACACGGCCGCGGCAGCCACGGCCAGAGCGCGCCAGAGGCTCGGGCGAACGACGAGGCGGCGCCAGAGCGCGTCAACAAGCGCGGCCCCGGCCGGCACCGCCAAGGGCGTGACGAGGCGGGCCGCGCGAATCTGGATCAGCATCACCAGCAGGCCGGCGAGCAGGAAGCCCGCGACCACGAGGTAGCGCCCGCGCGTTCCGGGCTGCCGCGCGCTCCATAGCGCCCAGCCGAAGCCAACCAGAACCGGAACCGTGGCGGCCAGCGGATAGGTGGGGTCTGCGGCAAAGCTCTGCAGCCAGGTCTGCGCCTCGGTGATGTGGGCGAGCCAGTTCCGCACCAGCCAGGGGTCGAGCGCGGCATAGGGGCCGGCAAGGATGGCCGGATCGAGCCAAAGCAGCAGCGCAAGACCGAGCGCTCCGGCGAGCAGGGCCGCGGCCAGCCGCAGCGGCGGGGAGGCGAGCGGCAGTATCGAGAGCACGCCAAAGGCAAGAGCGCACAGAACGGCGCCGGCGACATAGACGATCGAGATGCAATCGAGCCGGAGGAGGAACCACTCGGCCGGCGGGACGCCGAGCGCAAGGGCGAGCGCCGCCGCCGTGGCAAAGCTCAGAGCGAAATCGCGCATGGCCGCGGCGTGGCGCGGCGCGACCACCCACATCAAGGCAAAGGCCATCACTGCGGGGACGATCACCGGCAGGCTTTCGATGCCGATCGCAAGCGCGGCGGCCGCGGCGACGCCGGCGCCAAGGGCGAGGCGCGGGCGCTCGAGGGCGCCGATCGTGCAGGAGAGGATGGCAAGGGACAACAGAATCTGCGGGGCGTGATGATCGAAGCGGCCGGGGACGAACTCGCCGATGGCCGCGACCGATACGGGGGCAAGCAGGAGCGCCGGCCAGCGGCCGCCGGGACCGCCGAGCCTCATGGCGAGGCGGGCTGTCGCCCAGAGCAGGCCAAGGAGCAGAAGAGCCGGCCAGACATAGGCCGCGACGGTGTCGGCGGCGGCGCCCGCCAGCGGCCGCAGGACGAAAAGCAGGGCGGCCTCGGGAAGGTCGACAAGGCGCGACCAGTGCAGCTCGGTGCCGAACGGCGTATTCAGCCGATGCTGAACGAGGTCGAACCAGCTCTGGCCGGCAAGCAGATCATGCACCTGGTTGAGCCGCATGGCATCGTCGCTGTCGAGGATGAGCGGCACCGAGGCGGCGGTATAGGCCGCCTTGCCCGCATAGGCCGCAACGCCCAGCGCCCAGACCGAAAGGAGCGGCCAAATTCCGACCCTGATCTCGTTCAGCGCCACGCCGCCGCCCCCATTCGAGGGGCCTATCTAGCGCTTTGCCGTTAAGATCGGCTGAAACCGCCCGCGCGACCGATTGACGGCACAAGGCCTCCGCCTGTTAGCTGGCATGCTGTCCCATGGGGCAGGGGGGCGAAAAATGATCGCGATACTTCTCTACCTGATCGGACTGATTTCGGTCGTGGTGACGGCGGTTCTTGCCGCCTATGACGCGCCGGCCATCTACCAGAGCCTCCTGAGCGCCTACAATTCCGGCCTCGACAGCCTGCCGCCGGCGCTGGCGCGTGCGGCCGGCTCGCTCAACTGGGCGCTGGCGCCGTTCCTGGGCGGCCTGCTGCTCATGGGGTTCGCCCGTATCATGATGCTGCTGGGCGCGATCCGCCACGCGCTCAAGGGGCCCGCTTAAGGCCCGCGGAGCCGAGGGCGAAAGAAAGCGGGCGCATCCCCAAAAGGATGCGCCCGGCAGTTCGTCAGGGAGACGTGGGAGGAGCGCTTCAAGCCGCCGGCTGGGGAACGATCCGGATATAGGGTTTGGGCGATTTCCAGCCGCCGGGGAATTTCTGTTTCGCCGCTTCGTCGCTGACCGAAGAGGAGATGATCACGTCCTCGCCCTGCTTCCAGTTGACCGGCGTTGACACCGAATGCTTGGCCGTGAGCTGCAGGCTGTCGATGACGCGCAGCACCTCATCGAAGTTCCGGCCGGTCGAGGCGGGGTACTCGATCTTGAGCTTCACCTTCTTGTCCGGGCCGATGACGAAGACCGAACGCACGGTGAGCGAGTTGTCGGCGTTGGGATGGATCATGTCGTATTTGCGCGCGACCTCCCCCTTGGGATCGGCGATCAGGGGGAAGTTGAGCCGGTGGCCCTGCGTCTCCTCGATATCGCGGGACCAGCCTTCGTGGTTCTTGAGCTCGTCGACCGACAGGCCGAGCACGACCACGCCGCGCCGGTCAAACTCCGGCTTGAGCTTGGCCGTGTAGCCGAGCTCGGTGGTGCATACCGGCGTGAAATTCTTGGGGTGCGAGAACAGCACCGCCCACTTGCCCTCGATGTAATCGTAGAAATGGATGCGACCCTGGGAGGTCTCCGCTTCGAAGTCGGGCGCCGTATCGCCAATCAGTATAGCCATGCCTCGTATTCCTTTCCCGCGCGCGGACCCTGCCCGCGCCCCGCTGCCGGCACTATCGCGCCGAGGGGGCGGGGCGGGCAGGCCGCAGGGGAAAATATCTTTGTGTTTTCGTGGTTTGCCCGACGACAGGATTTTACGGCGCGGGCCTGCGGCAGAACGGTGCAGGCGGACGGGCCCAACAACACCGGGGGCCCGGGATGGAGGAGACGGAGGGAGCAGCCGCGCCGGGACGGATCGGCGAAAACGCGGCGCGGGCGTGGCCGACACGTGGCGAGACCTGGCTAGAACGAGGGTCTAGGCGGGGAAGGACACATTGGCGCGGGATGTAAGGAGCGAAAACTTGCCCACGCCGCTTTGGTTCCATCAAGAGGACGTTCCGGACATGTGAGCGCTCGTGAATCGGCAGGCCATGGCATCCTCACTAAAGCTCGGGGGGTAGTTGTCCAAACCAGCTGGAGCCTATCAATGAAGAAGCAACTCGCCATCATCGCCGCGCTGCTCATGGCCGGGGGTATTGCCGCAACGGTGGTGCCCACCCTCGCCCAGGACGCCTCATCGAGCGCGGCGTCGTCCAGCTCCTCCTACGACTGCGCCTCGGCGTCGAGCGCCATGGCCAGCGACTCCTCGGCCGCGAGCGAGTATTCGGAGTACTGCGCGTCGTCGTCTTCCTCGGCGATGTAACACGAAACGGGCGGGGCCCAGGCTCCGCCCCTGCCGCCTCGCCTGCCGGTCGCGTCAACCGGGAGCGCCGCCGGTCCAGGTGACATCGACGCCATTGAGCGGCACGGCCGACAGGGACATCTTGCCCGAGCCCAGCTGCAGCTCGCGGGCATGGGCCAGATAGAGCAGGGTGTTGTTCGCCTTGTCGTAAACGCGCGTGATCCTGAGGCTCTTGAAGATCAGGCTGCGCTGCTGCTTGAAGATCTCGTCCCCGCCCGGACCCAGCGAAATCCTGCCGATCGTCACCGGGCCGGTGACGGCGCAATCGATGGCCGAATAGGACGGGTCCTCGAACCAGTTGCCCTGCTGCAGCCGGTCGATGAGGCTGCGGTTGAAATAGGCCACATGGCAGACCACGCCCTTGACGTCGGGATCCTCGACTGCATCGATGGCAATGTCGTTGCCGGTCCAATCGACCGAAATCTTCGAGACGTTCTGCGCATTGTCCTTGCCGCAGGCGGCAAGCAGCACCACGAGCGCCACCGCGCCGGCGGCGCGGACCAGGTTGTTGAGCATCGGCGGTATCCCTCGGCAGAGCCAGTCGGCTGAGCATGTGGGGCGCCCGCCCCCCTCGCGCAAGGGACGATTGCGAACTGCCCCAACGCAGCCGCCCGCCCGAGAGAGTGAGGTACGCCCTCAAGAGCGGTGGAGGCGGCGCTCGATCAGGCGGACGGCGAGGGAGAGCGAGATGGTCATTGTGAGGTAGAGGAAGGCCACGACATTGTAGGTTTCGAAGAACCTGAAGGTGGCCGCCGAATAGACCTTGCCGATCTGGGTGATGTCCTGCACGCCCAGGGAGGAGACGAGGGCGGAATCCTTGATCATGGAGACAAAGTCGTTGCCGATGGGTGGCAGCACGATGCGGAAGGCCTGCGGCGCGACGATCTTGCGGAAGATCTGGCGGGGGCGAAGCCCCAGCGCGCGGGCGGCCTCGAGCTGGCCGACCGGCACGGCCTCGATGCCGGCGCGGAAGATTTCGCTGAGGAACGCCGAATAGCAGATGGTGAGCGCGATAATGGCGCGCCAGGTGAGGTCGAAATTCCTGACCGTGAGCTCTGGCATGAGCCCCATTGCGCGCAGCGGCTGGGTGAGCCAGTTGGCGGCGGCGATGGTGGCGGGCGCCCCCACAAAGGCGATGTAGAAGAGGAAGACCAGGATCGGAATGCCGCGAATGAGCTCGGTGTAGAAGGTGGCCAACTGCACCAGAACGGGCCGGCCGGAGGTGCGCATGAGGGCGATGCCGAGGCCGACGAGCAGGGCGAGGCCGAAGGCGACGAGCGTCACCCACAGGGTGGTGAGCACGCCGCCCGAGAGCGCCGTGAAGATGCGGCCATAGTCCTGGTCGGCGACGATCGCCCAGAGCGTCAGCACGCCCAGCAGCGCGAGCGCGAGCAGCCAGAAGGGAAAATCGGCGAGGCGCCGGCGAGGCGGTTCACGCATGAATGCCAACGGATCCGGGGAGCGATGCCCCCCGGGGGTCCGCCATCGGTTGAAGGCGGGCGGGGCGGGCCCGCCCGGGCCGCCTGTCCGGCCGCGCCAGGTTACTTGGTGGCGCTATACTCGTAGAACCATTTGCGGTTCAAGCCATCGATGGTGCCATCGGCCTTCATGCTGGCCAGGGCGGCGTTGAACGGGGCGACCAGATCGGAGCCCGGCTTGAAGATGAAGCCGAACTGATCGGAGCCGACCGGATCGCCGACGGTCTTGAAGACGCCGGGGTCGGCCGCCTGGTAGCCCTCGACCGAGGCCTGATCCATCAGCACCATGTCGACATCGCCCGATTTGAGGGCCTGAACCGAGGCTCCGAAGGTGTCGAACAGCTTGACGCGCGGGTTCTGCTCGTTCCCGTCGAGAATGTCGTAGATGGCGGCATAGAAGCCCGAGGTGCCCGACTGCGCGCCGATCAGCAGATCGGTGTTGGCGGCGAAATCGTCCTTGGACTTGATGCGCGTCTCGTCGGCGCGCACCAGCATGTACTGCTTGTTGTCCATATAGGGATCGGAGAAGTCGACCTGCTTCTTGCGCTCGTCGGTGATCGAGATGCCGTCCATGCCGACATCGTACTGGCCGTCATGCACGGCCTGGATCATGGGGTCCCACGCCATGGTGTTCCACTGGATCTTGGCGTTGAGGCGCTTGCCGATCTCGTTGACGGCGTCATATTCCCAGCCGATCCCCTGGCCGGTCTTGGGGTCGGCGAAATTGAGCGGCATATAGGCGTTCTCGGTCACGGCCTGGATGGTCCGGCCTCCGAGATCGGGCAGGCCGGCCGCAGCGGCTGATCCCGCAAAGGCGGCGACAAGCGCCGCGGCGAGCGCGTAGGCGAAGACTTTCATCGGTTTCTCCCTGACGCCCCGAGCTGTCCCCCCGGGGCTTTGGGCGAGACTAGCCTGCAAGCGGGTTTTGGCTCAAGGGCTCAGCCGCACAAGGGTTTTCGGCAAGGCAGAGGGCGCCGGAAGGTCATTCCCCCGCGCGCGGGAATTTGGGGGCCATGGGTCCATGCGGGCGATCGATGTGGCCCAGATCGCGGCCGGGATCGATGCGGTCGCGCACCATCTGCTTGAGCTGGCGGACATCGGGGAAGCCGCCGTCGCGCCGCCGATCCCAGATCAGCTCGCCATCGAGATGGATTTCGAAGATGCCGCCGGTGCCGGGCACGAGCGAGATTTCGCCGATCTCGAGCGCGAAGGTGGAGAGCAGCTCCTGGGCCATCCAGGCGGCGCGCAGCAGCCAGTTGCACTGCGTGCAGTAGGTGATGCGCAGGGCGGGCCGATCGCTCATACCGTGGGGTCCGCCCAGCTCGACATGAAGTTCTGCGGCAGCACGAGAGCGGCCTCCTCGGAGGTGTCGCGGGTGAGCAGCGCGGTGGTGGCGTTGACGCGCTGGGCCAGCAGACGGGCGATCTGCAGCAGCCAGTCGGGATGCGCGTGCAGCACCTCAAGGGCATCGTCGATGACGAAGTAGTCCACCTCTGTGACGGCGCGCACGGTGGCGGTCTGCGGCATGTCGAGCAGGACGCTCATCTCGCCCACGACGGCGCCGGGGGTCTTGATGGTCGAGACGTGTCTGCCGTCGCGGACGACCTCGAGCTGGCCCTGCTTGAGCACGTAAAGCTGGCCGGTCTTGCCGCCCTGCTCGATCAGCGCCATCCCCGGCGCGATCCAGTCGCGCCTCAGCCAGGGATCCGGCATCTGGCCCTCCCGCTGTGAAAGAGCGGGGCGGATCGCCCCAGCCCCCGATAGTGTAGCCGATCGCGCGCTGGAGCGCTATTTGAGCCAGAGGGCGGCGCTAGGGGCGACGCGCGGAGCGGCGGGGATTGCGGGCGCCGGCCGTTTTCTTTTCTTCGACGTGAGCGATTTTGCGGGCTATAGAGCGCCCGCGGCGCCGGTCTCATGCCGGCCGCCCAGACACAGCGCGCCGGTCCGATGCCGGCAAGGAGCACTGCCATGACCCAGACGATGGCGCTGGGGCGCCAGGCCGAGATTCCGACCGACCCGGCGTCAGCCCAGCTCGACCGCGTTCCCAACCCGCATCCGGACACCGACTATGTGATCCGCTTCACGGTGCCCGAGTTCACCACGCTCTGCCCGATCACCGGGCAGCCGGACTTCGCCCACCTGGTCATCGACTACGTGGCCGATCGCTGGATCATCGAGAGCAAGTCGCTCAAGCTCTACATGTTCTCGTTCCGCAATTACGGCTCGTTCCATGAGGCGACGACGGTGGCGATCGGCAAGCGGCTGGCAGAGACGCTCGAGCCGCGCTGGCTCAGGATCGGCGGCTACTGGTATCCGCGCGGGGGCATGCCGATCGATGTGTTCTGGCAGAGCGGGGAGCCGCCCAAAGGCGTGTGGCTGACCGAGCAGGGCGTGCCCGCCTATCGCGGCCGCGGCTGACGGCATCGTGGCGGGGGCGGGCAAAGGGCGGCTGCAGGCGGTCGACGTCTATCGCGGCCTCGCGCTTCTGGCGATGGCCGCCTACCACGCCCTGTGGGACCTCAACTATTACGGGCTGATCGAGGTCGGCATCGGCATCGATCCGGTGTGGATCAGCCTGCAGCGCGGCATTCTCACGGCATTCCTGCTGCTGGCGGGCGCGAGTCTGACGCTGGCGCACGGCCAGGGCATAAGGTGGCGGAGCTTCTTCCGGCGCGAGGCGCTGCTGGTCGCCGCGGCGCTGGCGGTGAGCGCGGGTACGTGGGTGCTGTTCCAGAGCGCGTTCGCCTGGTTCGGCGTGCTGCATCTCATCGCGCTGGGCTCGCTCATCTGCCTGCCCTTTGCGGTGGCGCCGCTCTGGGCCGGCATACTGGCCGCGATCGGCCTTCTGGCGCTGCCCGCGCTTTATTCCTCGGCGCTATTCGATCCGCCCTGGCTCGACTGGATCGGCTTTTTCGCGACAACTCCCGAGACCGCCGATCTGGTGCCGGTGTTTCCGTGGGCGGGGGTCATGCTGATCGGCGTGCTCGGCATGCGGGTGCTGGGCGAGCGGCCGGCCTTCACGTGGTCGAGCGGCAGCGCCGCGGCGCGCGCTCTTGCGGCGCTGGGCCGCTGGAGCCTCGTCTTCTATCTGCTGCACCAGCCGGTGCTGTTCGGGCTCGTCACGCCGATCGCCGGCTGGGTCAACACCGCCGAGCAGGCCAGGCTCACCGGGTTCACGCAAAGCTGCATGGCAAGCTGCCTCAGCGGCCAGGGCAAGGCGGAAGGGGGCGGGGCGGCGCAGTTCTGCACCAATTACTGCCGGTGCGCGCTCGACATGACGGTGCGCGACAATCTGTGGAACGCCCCTTCAGCCGAGCTCAAGGCGATGAGCGGGCTTTGCACGGCGATGTCGGAATAGCTAGCCCTGCTTCTCCCTGTGACCGCCGAACCCGAAGCGCATGGCGCTCAGCATCTTTTCGGCGAAGTTGTGGCTCTGGCGGGACCGGAAGCGGGTATAGAGGGAGGCGGTGAGCACTTCGGCGGGCACGGCTTCCTCGATGGCGGCCTCCACGGTCCAGCGGCCTTCGCCCGAATCCTCGACATAGCCGGTGAAATTCTCGAGGGCCGGGTCCCGGCAAAGGGCCTCCGCCGCCAGATCGAGCAGCCAGGACGTGATGACCGATCCCCTGCGCCAGACCTCGGCAATATCGGCGAGGTTCAGCTCGAAGCGCTCTGTGGGCGGCAATAGATCGGCGTTCTTGCCGAGCAGGATGTTGAAGCCTTCGCCGTAAGCCTGCATCAGACCGTATTCTATGCCGTTGTGCACCATCTTGACGAAGTGCCCGGCCCCGGCGGGCCCGGCGTGGATGTATCCTTCCTCGGCGCGCGGATCGTGGTCCGACGCCTCGCGGCCGGGGGTGCGGGGAATGTCGCCGCGGCCAGGCGCGAGCGCCCTGAAGATGGGATCGAGCCGGCGCACTTCGGTCTCGGGCCCGCCGATCATCATGCAGTAGCCGCGGGTCAGACCCCAGACGCCGCCGGACGTGCCGACGTCGACATAGTGGATGCCCGACTTCTCAAGCTCGGCGGCGCGGCGGATGTCGTCCTTATAGTAGGTGTTGCCGCCGTCGATGACCGTATCTCCCGGCGACAGGATCGAGCCCAGATGCGCGATCGTGCCCTCGGTGATCCTGCCGGCCGGCAGCATCACCCACACGGTGCGGGGAGAGGCGAGCGCCCCCGCCATGGCTTCGAGGGATGCAACGGGCGTCGCCCCCTCGCCGGCAAGCTCGGCCCGCGCGGCCGCGTCGATGTCATAGACCACCGGGGCGTGCCCCGCCCGCATCAGCCGCCGCGCGATGTTGCCGCCCATGCGCCCGAGCCCGACAATACCAATCTGCATACCCAGTGCCTCGCCTGTTGACGCGCAAGGCTAGCGAGCGATTGCGACAAGCGAAAGCAAAAGGTCTAGTCGATGCCCGCGACAGCCAGAAGCCGGCGCATGCGCGACACGGCGAGGTCGGGGTCGCGCAGCACCCCCGCGGCATCGGCGAGGCGGAACAGATCGCTCAGGTGCCGGAGCGAGCGCGCGCTCTGCTGACCGGCCAGCATGGTGAAGTGGCTCTGGTGCCCGTTGAGCCAGGCCAGAAAGACCACGCCGGTCTTGTAGAAGCGGGTGGGCGCTTCGAAGATGCGGCGCGAAAGCGGCACGGTCGGCTCGAGCAGGGCGTCGTAGGCCTGCCGATCGCCGGATGCGAGTTTCGCAAGCGCCAGCGAGGCGACGGGCGCGATGGCGTCGAAGATGCCCAAGAGCGCATGGGAGTGGCCCCTGTCGTCGCCGGCGATCAATTCGGCGTAGTTGAAGTCGTCGCCGGTGTACATCCTGACGTTCGGGGCCAGGCGCCGGCGCATGGCGATCTCCTTGCCGGCGTCGAGAAGCGAGATCTTCACGCCATCGACCTTGCGCGCATGATCGTTGATGACCGCAAGGGCCACATCCATGGCGGCCGCATGGTCTGTCGATCCCCAATAGCCGGCCAGCGCGGGATCGAACATTTCGCCCAGCCAGTGAATGATGACCGGCTCGCGCACCTGGGCAAGGATGCGGTCATAGACGCGCAGATAGTCGTCGGGCGACCTGGCCGCCCGCGCCAGCGCCCGGCTGGCCATGAGGATGACGCGCCCGCCCTGGCGCTCGACATAGCCGACCTGTTCCTCATAGGCGGCGATCACATCGTCGAGGGTGACATCCGGGCCGGGCGCGAGGTGATCGGTGCCGGCGCCATGCGCGACCGTCGCGCCACGCGCCGCGGCCGCCCGCTGGGTCCGGGCGATGAGCTCGCGCGCGGCCGGCCAGTCAAGGCCCATGCCGCGCTGGGCCGTATCCATCGCCTCGGCCACCGCGAGCCCGAGGTTCCACAGATATTCGCGAAAGGCGAGCGTTGCGTCCCAGTCAATGGCGGTTCCGGTCGAAGGATCGATGTCGGCCAACGGGTCGGCCACCACATGAGCGGCGGCGTAGGCCGTGCGGTTCATGGCTCCGGCGACGCTCGGAGCTTCGAGCCGGGGGCCGCGCAGGGTGTAAGGGGCGATCCCCTCCGTCGTGGGCAGCCGCACAGAGAGACGGGCTGACATGTGCAATGGGTTCTCCCCCGGAAATAACCGTTCGGTTACTTACCAAAGGATGCGTGCGAGGAGAAGGCCGGCCCCTTCGGCTCGAGGAAGGCAAGGATCATGGTGACGATATGCTCGCCCCAGGCCGCAAGCTCGGTTTCGGCCACAAGGTCGCGCCGGAAGATGGTCGACAGCGTCCAGCGGTTGGAGAGGTAAAAGTAACCGAGCGCGGCGATCGAGATGTAGAGCTGCACCGGATCAACGTCGGGCTTGAAGATTTTCTGCGCCGCGCCCTTGGCCAGCACGAGGCGGATGGCATCGATCAGCGGAGAGTTGAGCTGCACGATGCGGCCCGACTGTTTGAGGAAACGCGCCCGGTGCTGGTTCTCGGTGGCGAGGATGCTCAGGAATTCGGGGTGGTCGAGAAAGTAGTTCCAGGTGAAGTGGATGAGCTCGCGCATGCCTTCGACCGGCTCGCGATGGGTGAGGTCGAGTTCCGCCTCGGCCGTGCGGATGTCGGCGTACCGGCCTTCGAGGACGGCGAGATAGAGCCCCTCCTTGCCGCCGAAGTAGTGATAGAGCATGCGCTTGTTGACCTTGGCGCGCCTGGTGATGGACCCCACGCGCGTGCCTTCGTAGCCGCGCGCGGAGAACTCCAGCGTGGCGGCGGCGAGGATCGCGGCGCGGGTCCGCTCGGGGTCGCGCTTGCGCTTGACGGCGGGAGGCGACGGCTTGGCTCTGGCCGCCGGCGCGGCCTTGGGCGCCTTAGGCTTGCCCCGCGGCGGTCGCGCTGGCCGCACGAGCGGATCGGCGGCGCTATCGCTTGCCATGCCTCATCATGTCGCCCCCTGGGCGTCCCTGCTCACCATCGAGGTCTGGCTCCCACCTAACAAGATACGGCCCGCCTGGCGAGGGTTCGCGTCGCGCGGACCGCGCGGATACCCCGGATTCTGGGCGATCAGCCGCCGCCTGCGGCGCGGATGCAATCGAGAAGCTGGCGGGACGCCGGGCCCAGTTCGGCTCCGGCCCGCGTGGTGATTCCGACCGCGCCCTGGGTTTGGGTCATGTCGACGTCGAGTGCGGCGAGCGTGCCGGCGGCAAGATCGCGCTCCACCACGCCGCGCGAGATGATCCAGACCGCATCGGACATCAGCACGTAAGCGCGGCCGAGAGAGTTCGAGACGGTCTCGATCTCGTTGCGCAGTCCGCCGACGCCGCGGGCGATCAGCAAGGCATCCACGGCCGGGCGGATGATGGCGCGCCGGGGAGGCATGAGAACCTGCAGCGTCTCGATCTCGCGCAGATCGACACCGCGGCGGGCGGCCAGCGGATGGCCGGTCCGGGTGACGCAGACCAGGGTATCGGAGTAAAGCTGCTCGAAGCTCAGCCCCGCCATCGCCGAGGGGTGGGCGAGACGGCCGACGACGAAGTCGATGGCCGCGGTGCGCAGCAGTTCGAGAAGGTATTGGCTCGGTCCGCTCTCGACGAGCGTCCGGCGGGCGAGGGGCGTGCGCGAAAATGCCAGAAGGGCGCGCGGCACGATGCCGGCCGCAACCGTGGGAAGCGCCCCGAAGGCGACGACGCCGACGCCGGTCCGCAGCTCGCCCAACGCATCTACGCCCTGGCGGAGCGTGGCGATTCCGGCTTCGGCGTGGCGGAGAAAGAGTTCGCCGGCGGGCGTCAGCGACAGGGAGCGCCGGGAGCGATCAAACAGGGATGCGCCCAGAATGTCCTCGAGTTCGCCCAGAGACTTGGAGACGGCCGGCTGGGAGAGGCCCAGCGCCTCCGCCGCACGCGCCACCCCGCCAAGCCGACTGGTTTCGACAAAGGCGAGCACGTGCCGAAGCCGGATTCGCGGGTCGAGCAGCGGCAATCATATTCCTCCAGGTTATATGAACTGCCCTGTTTATCACTTTTTTCGGGCCGTAACGGGTATTTATATGAAATCTACAGATGGGGGACCCATGGCTGAATTTCTGCCGCTGAGCGAGGCGATTGCGCGCCACCTGCATGCCGGCGACACCGCCGCGTTCGAGGGCTTCACGCACCTCATTCCGCACGCGGCCGCGCACGAGGCGATCCGCCAGGGGATCGGCGAGCTGACGCTGATCCGCATGACGCCGGACATCATCTACGACCAGATGATCGGCATGGGCCTGGCGCGAAAGGTGGTGTTCTCCTATGCGGGCAATCCCGGCGTGGGGCTGCTGCGCCGGATGCGCGACGCCATCGAGAACAGCCATCCGCGCCGCATCGAGACGGTCGAGCATTCGCACTCGGCGATGGCGCAGGCCTATGAGGCGGGGGCGAGCGGGCTGCCCTGCGCGATCTTCCGCGGCTACAAGGGCGCGGATCTGCCCAAGGTCAATTCCGAGATCAGAACCGTCATGTGTCCGTTCACCGGGGAGGAACTCGCGGCAATCCC
>DASZSH010000076.1:0-12992 GCA_035548755.1 Devosia sp. | reverse complement strand
CGCCGACACGGTCACCCTCACCTACTATATCGACGACAACCCCACCAACGTCGCGACTGCCGAAGGCCTCAAGAAGGCGTTCGAAGCCGAGAACCCCGATATCAAGATCGACATCGAAACTCATCCCGGCGGAAGCGAGGGCGACAATCTGGTCAAGACCAAGCTCGCGACCGGCGATATGGGCGATGTATTCCGCTACAATGCGGGCTCGCTGTTCCACGCCCTCAATCCGTCGCAGAACCTGATGGATTTGACCAATGAGCCGTTCCAGGCGAACGTCATCGACTCCTTCAAGCCGGTGGTGAGCGAGGACGGCAAAATCTATGGCGTGCCGGAAGAGGCGGCCATGGGTGGGGGCATCCTCTACAATCGCAAGATTTACTCCGACCTCGGGCTGAGCGTCCCCAAGACTTGGGCCGACTTCATGGCCAATAACGAGAAGATCAAGGCCGCCGGCAAGGTGCCGGTGATCCAGACGTTCGGTGACACCTGGACAAGCCAGCTTTTCGTGCTGGGCGACTTCTACAATGTGCAGGCCGCCGTGCCCAATTTTGCCGCCGACTACACTGCCGGCAAGGCCAAGTACGCGACCACGCCTGCGGCCATGAAGGGCTTCGAGCACGGCGAGGAGGTCTTCAAGAAAGGCTACCTCAACCCCGATTTCGCGGCTGCCAAGTTCGATGACGGCCTGCGCATGGTCGCCACCGGCGAGGGCGCACACTACCCGATGCTGACCTTCGCCATTGGCGGCATCGCCCAGAACTACGCAGACAACCTCAACGATGTCGGCTTCTTCGCCATTCCCGGCGATGATGCCGCCAAGAACGGCCTGACCGTCTGGGAGCCGGCTGCCGTCTATATCTACAAGGGCACCAAGCACCCCGACGAAGCCAAGAAGTTCGTCTCCTTTATCGCCAGCACCAAGGGCTGCGATATCCGCAGCGCGGCAAATGGCGCAACCGGACCGTATCTGATCAAGGGCTGCGGTCTGCCCGACAGCGTGCCGCAGGCCGTCAAGGACCTGCTCCCCTACTTCCAGGAGGGCGGCAATACCTCGCCGGCGCTCGAATACCTCTCGCCGGTCAAAGGACCATCGCTCGAGCAGATCACCGTCGAGGTGGGCTCCGGCATTCGCTCGGCGGCCGAGGGCGCAGCGCTCTACGACGAAGACGTCAAGAAGCAGGCGCTGCAGCTCGGCCTCCCTGGCTGGAACTGACAAGACGTTCTTGATCGACACCGCGCCCGGTACCATGCTGGGCGCGGGTCTTTGAGGAGAGCAGCATGGCGGTGACGATCGACAGCGTCATCCCGCAACGGCCGGCTGTCGCGCCTCGCGCGAAGTCGCCCTACCCAAGCTGGTTCTACCTGCCCGCCGCGATCGTTTACGGCGTCCTGTTCCTGTTCCCCACGCTGGCGTCCTTGTTCTTCAGCCTCACCCGCTGGACGCTGTTCAAGGCGGAATTCATCGGCCTCGCCAATTTCGTGCAGTTCTTTGAGGAGCCCTTCCTCTACCAGGGTCTGATCAACACCCTGATCTACGGCGTCTTCACGTCGGGGATGAAGGTCGTGCTCGGCATGCTGCTCGCCCTGCTGCTCACCTCCGATGTGTTCGGCCGCGGCTACCTTAGACTCGTCGTGTTCTTCCCAACGCTTGTCTCGACCGTCGGGGTGGGCATCACCTTTACGGCCCTCATGTATCCCACCACCGGCGTTATCAACGAGACTCTGCGGCTCCTCGGCATTCCCGGCCCGGGCTGGCTGACCGATCCGCGACTGGCCCTCATCTCTGTTGCGCTCGTCGACGTCTGGAAAGGCGTCGGCCTCGCGACCGTTATCTACATGGCTGGCATCGCTGCCATTCCACCCGACTACATCGAGGCCAGCAAGATCGATGGCGCCACCGCCTGGCAACGGTTCTGGAACATCACTCTGCCGCTGCTTCAGCCGGCGACGACCACGGTGATCATCCTCAGCCTGATCGGCGGCCTGCGCTCCTTCGATCTCATCTGGGCCATGACGCGGGGCGGCCCGGGCTTCACGTCCGATGTCATCGCTTCGGTCATCTACAAGCAGTACCAGGCCGGCTTCTACGGTCTCTCGACGGCCGGCAATGTCGTGCTGCTGATACTTGTCGCCTTGATCATCGTGCCGCTCTCGACCTTCCTGAACAGCCGCGAGGTCAAGCAATGACCCGTCTCCGGCGCTACGTGATCGGCGGTGTGGCGATTCTCGCCTCGATTGTCGTCTTCATCATCCCCTTCGTCTTCATCGTCCTGATGGCCTTCAAGAACCGCAAGGACGCATCGCTCCGGGGTTTCAGCCTGCCCACCGAATGGCGCATCTGGGATAATTTCATCGAGGTCATGTCGACCCGCGACTACCAGCTCGTGACCGCCTTCATCAACTCGACCATTCTCACTGTCGCCAGCGTCGTGATCATGGTCGTTCTGGGCGCCATGGTCGGCTTCGTGCTGCAGCGCCGGCCCTCGCGCTGGACGCCGGTGGTGAACTTCTTCGTCCTGATGGGGCTGATCGTGCCCCCCGCCGTAGTGCCGACCATCTGGGTGCTGCAGAGTCTGGGGCTGTTCAAGACGCTGCACGGCATGGTGCTGGTCGAGGTTGCCTACGGCCTCAGCTTCTCGGTGCTGCTGTTCCGCGCTTTTGTCGCATCCATACCACGCGAACTCGACGAGGCCGCGATCATCGACGGGGCCGGTCCGCTGCGCGTCTTCTTCCTCGTGATCCTGCCTCTGCTGAGGCCGGTGGTGGTCACCGTCGCGGTGGTGCAGTCCGTGGCCATCTTCAACGACTTCACCAATACGCTCTACTACCTGCCCGGCAAGGAGAACGTGACCGTGCAGCTCACGCTCTACAACTTCCAGAGCCAGTTCAGCACATCCTACAATCTGCTGTTCATGAACATCCTGCTGATCACGATCCCGCCGCTGCTGGCTTATATCTTCTTCAACCGCCAGATCGTCGCGGGGCTTACTGCCGGCGCGGTGAAGGGCTGACGCGCCAGGGCCGTTTCGCCCGCGTGTCTATTTGAGCAAGCCGGCCGAAACCGAGCCCTGCAGCTGCCGCTGGAACACGATATAGGTCGCCAGCACCGGCAGCACCGTGATCACCACCGAGGCGAAAAGCGCTCCGAAGTCGACGGCATAGCCCGCCTGCGAAGCGAACTTCGCCATGCCCTGCGACAACACGTAATTGCTGTCCTTGGTGTTGAGCGCGACGGGCAGCAGAAACTGGTTCCACAGCCCGAGAAAGTTGAAGATCGCAACAGACGCCATGCCCGGCCGCGCCATCGGCAGCATGATCTGGAAAAAGACCCGCCACGGCCCGCATCCGTCGAGCGCCGCCGCCTCGGCAACTTCCTGCGGCAGCGTGCGGAAGAAGGCATAGAGGAAGAACACTGTGAATGGTAGGGCGAACGCCACATAAGTGATGATCAGTCCCGGCAGGGTATTGAGCAGATGGAAACCCTGCAGGACAAAGAACAGCGGTACAATGGCAAGAAAGATCGGGAAAGCCAGGCCTGCCAGCATCGCGTAGTAAATGAGCTTGTTGCCCTTGAATTCATAGCGCGCCAGCACGTAGGCGCACATCGCCCCCAGAATCATCACGATCACCAGCGCGCTGGCGACCACGATTACCGTGTTGAAGAAATATGTGCCGATGCCAGCGCTCGTCCATGCTGAAACGTAGTTGTCGAAGTTCCAGTTGGCGGGCAGCGTGAAGGGCGAACCCAGGATCTCTTTGGTCGTCTTGAAGGACGACAGCAGCACCCACAACAGCGGCGCACAGACTATGATCACCCAGGCAATCAGCGATACATGCGAAATCGTGCCGACCACGCGGTCATTGAAGATGTTCGTGCGCGAAGGCCGCTTCTCAAGCTTGGGCATCGACTTGATCGCTGCGGTCGCTTCGGCCGCCGTCAGCGTCGCGTCGCCAGTGCGGGGTTTCTTCTCGCCCGTGAGATAGAAGACCAGGAACACCAGCGCCGCAAACAGCAGCGTGATCACCGCCAGGACGACGCCCATCGAGCTTGCATAACCGAACTTGCTCTTCTTGAACGCCGTGACGAGCAGGTCCTGCGAAATGGTGAGCGTGGAATTGTTCGGACCGCCGTTCGAATTGAGGGCCTGCATGTAGACGAAGGCATCGAGCGCCAGGATGCCCAGGTAGATGTAGGCCGTGCGGATATTGTCACGGATCATCGGTACCGTGATGAAAAGCGCGGTGCGGAAGCGGCCCGCGCCATCCACTCGCGCCGCATCGTAGATCTCGGCGGGGATGCCTTTGATCGCCGCGATGAACAGCACCATATAGAAACCGACCATCGACCACACGATCACGAAGATCGAGGCGCCCATCGCCGTGCGCTCGTCGCCGAGCCAGGCGAAGGACTTGAAGTTGGAAAGACCGATGCCGGTCAGAATGCCGTTCAGAAGCCCATTCGACGGATCGTACATCTGCGCCCAGATGATGCCGATGACGATCGCCGGAACGACGTAGGGAAAGAACGAAATGATGCGGTAGATGCTCGAGTGGGCGATGCCGCGGACCTCGCCACGGCTCACGCCGCCCACCGTCACCAGCGTCGCCAGCGTGACCGACAGCACGATGGTGAGGGGCGGCAGGACAAGCGCCAGCAACAGGTTGTTTCCCAATGCCTTGAGGAAGACGCCGTCCTGCAGCAGCCTGAGGTAGTTGTCGAACCCCACGAAGTTCATCTTCCTGGAGAAACCGCCCCAGTCGGTGAGCGAGTAGTAGAAAGCCTGCACGATCGGCAGGATCACAAAGATGACGTAGATCGCCAGCGGAACCCCAAGAAAGACCAAAACGAAGCTGATCTGCCCAAAGCTCGGCAGCGTCCACCGCCGTCTTCCGACGGCCATCGGTTGTGATCCTGCGATCGTGCCGTCGGTCACTTCACGACGACCTTGTTCACCGAGGAGTCGTTATACACCGCATCGGTGATGCCCTGCAGCGCGCTGGTGAGGCCCGCCACGTCGAGCTTACCGTCAAGGAAGCTGTTCCAGGGAACGAGCATGTCCTTGTTGGTGCCGTAGAGGTCGACGAAGTTCCAGGTGAAGATATCCGTGGCGGCATCGCCAAGCATCTTCACCTGACTGACCAGTGCGGTCGAGCCGAACCCGTCTTCGGGCACGAGGCCCTTGACGATCGTCGGGGCAAGGCGGGTCTTGACGAAATTCGTCGCCGCGTCCTTCGACAGCATGGTGCGCAGCAGCTCCTTGCCGCCGGCGACGTTGGCGCCCGCCGATGGAATGACGAACGGCTCGCCGGCGGTTGCATGCAGGGCCGTCGGCTTCATCTTGGAGTTGGCGGTGACCGCGAGGTCCGGAATACCCGTCATCTTGAAGCCGTCCTTGGTCGCCTTCTTCATCTCGTTCTCGATCCACGAGCCCGAGGGATAAAGCAGCCAAGACTGGTCGTTGGACCACTGCGCCTGGGCGGCGGTGAACTGCGTGCCCGACCCGCCCGGATGCATGTAGCCGGCCTGGATGATGTCGTAGAGATGCTGGAACGCGGCCTGCACCGCAGGATGCGACCAGCACTTGGGCTGGATGTTGTCGAGCGCCAGGCGGACTTCGTCTCCGCCTTCCTTGATGGCCGAGGCGATCATCGTGGTCTGGTAATAGGTCGCCGCTTCCTTGCCCCAGCCGAGCAGGTAGAGCCCCTTCTCCTTGGCCTTGGCGCCGAGTTCCTTGGCCTCATCCCAGTTGGTTGGGGCCTTCCATCCGTTCTCGTCGAACAGGCTCTGCGAATACCAGATGCCATAGACCGTCATGACATAGTTGAGCGCCACGAACTTGTCGCCGAAGGTGCCGGGAGCCTCGACGCCGCCGAAGAGCGTGTCGCGGATCTTGGTGCCTTCCAGGTTCGGGGCATCGAGGACCGAGTTCATGTCCTCGAGCTGATCGAGGATCGAGTTGAACCCGATCGCATCGGCGCCCGAGTTGTCGATGATATCCGGCGGGTTGCCGCCCACGAAGCGCGGCTGCAGCTCCGTAGCGATCTGCGTGGAGGGCGACACCGTCACCTTCACGTTCGGGTGCTGCTTCTGCATGATGTCGGCGGCGAACTGCACATAGTCGATGCCATATCCGCCATTGAAAATCACCGCATCCACGCTTGAGCCGTCGGCGACGCCGAACGGATTGGCGGCATCCTGCGCCAGCGCGCTGGTCGAGCCGAGTAGCCCGCTCAGCGGCACGGCCGCCGCCGCGGCCGCCGATCCGCGCATGAACGTACGGCGGTCAATAGTCTTATTGATACCCATTTGTGGTCCTTCCCTTCTTGCTTAGTTTGATGTTCTACACCCCACGTCGGCTGGGTCCACAAAAAAGCCCTCAGGCCTCTCTGCGAATCCGGTCGCCATAGACGTTTTCGAGAGCACGGTTGTGCTCGTCGCCTCCCGGAATATTGGCGGAAATGTAGACCGGGGGCGTCTTACCGCGCTCCTGCATCCGCCGGGCCACCCCGATCGTGATGAGTTGCGCGATAAAGGCTGCAGTAATCGACGAGACGGCGCCTACGCCGATCCCGCCTTCGAGTTCGAGCGAGCTGTCGCCGAAGGGCGCGAGATTGTCGATCACGATGTCGGCCACTTCGCTGAGCCGTTTGCCGCTGGGATGCTTGGGCGTAACGCGGCTGGTGTGTTCGATGCTGGTGACGGCGATGACCTTGTGTCCGCGCGCCTTGGCCGCGAGGGCCATGCCTACGATCGAGCCGTTGACGCCCGAGTTTGATGCGATGATGAAGACGTCGTTGGGATCGAGGGGAAACAGCGCGAGGAGGTCATCCGCCACATGCGGGTCGCGCTCGAGCTCGGCTCCGCCCAGCACCGAAATATCGCGGCCGCCGCGCAGCACGAGCGCGCGCAGCGGAATGCGGTTGGTTGCGATGAGCCCGCCGGCGCGGCCCGCGATTTCCATCGCAAAGGCCTCGGAATGGCCGGTGCCGAAGGCCTGCACCACGCCGCCCCTCTCGAGCGCGTCGGCGATCACCTCGATCGCCGCCTCGATCGGTCCGGTGGAGGCCGCCAGCCGCTCGAGGCGGCTGGTCACCTGGTTCAGAAACTGGCCGGTCAGACTCGTCATAATTCGCTGGGTTCCTTGGACAAATGGACGGCCGCCCGGCGCTGGGCCGGACGCGGAGATACTGCGCCTCGCATCGGCCTCCGTCGCGGCGCCACAGCGGAGGCGGAGGCGGCGAGCAGGCGCGTGGTGCGCTCGAAATTCGATTGCGCGACAAGCAGATAGATCAGATCAACCGCGAAAAGCTGGCAATGTCTGGCCGATAGATCGGCCGGCTGCAGGTAGCCGTCGGGCGATGCGGCGATGAGCACGTCGTCGGCGATCCGGGCCAGCGGGGAATCCGGATTGCCGGTGATCGCCACCGCATAGGCGCCCGACGCCTTGGCGACGGTCAGCATCTGGATGGTCTCGTCGGTGCGCCCGGTATTGGAGATGCCGATCGCCACGCAGCGCTTGTCCAGGATGGCCGCGCTGGTCAGTCCGTTATGGACCTCCGCCCAGATGTGAACGTTGATGCCGATGCGGTAGAGCCGCGCCTCGACCTCGAGCGCCGTCAGCGCGCTGCCGCCCACGCCATACACATCCACATGCCGCGACCTTGCGATGCTTTCGGCGACGCGGATCGCCGTGGGCAGGTCGAGCATCCCCGCCGTGGTCTGCAGCGACAGCACATGGGCGTTGAGCAGCGCCCGGCGGATCTCGTCCGGCGGATCGTCCGGCCCGAAGGACCGGCCGATATCGGCAAACCAGGCGGCCTGCGCCTCCGCTCCCGACCGGCCGACATCCTCGGCAATCGCCACCCGCAAGGGCGAGTAGCCCGCATACCCGATCATCCGGCAGAAACGCGTGACGCTCGCCGCCGACGTGCCCGCCCGCTCGGCGAGTTCGGTGATCGACAGGGTGAGGGGCGCTTTGGGATCGTCGATGAGAACGCCGGCAATCTTGGCCATCGTAGCGGGCATCTGCGACTGGTATGTCTTGATGCGGTCCACAACGCCGAACGTCTTTGCCGTCGCCGGCATCTATGATACGAGCCCGCCGCTGAAAATCACTCTCAACAACCCCCTCGAACAAGTGAAAACAATTCTTATCCGCCGCCTCTGCCGAATGCAAGCGGGGGGAGCGCCCTGATGCAGAGGGCGCTGCTGGCCATCGACGTTGGCGGGTCCACCACGCGGGCGGCCCTGGTGGACGAAACCGGCCGCGTGCTTGGACGGGGCCGCAACCTTGGCGGCAATCCCGCCTCCAACACGCCCGACCAGGCGGCGACGGCCATGATCGCCGCGGTCGAAGCGGCGGTATCGGACGCCGGTGGCGGTCCGTTCGAGATCATCGTGGCGCAGCTCGCCCTCGCCGGCCCCGAGGCGCATGTCGCGCGCGGGCGGCTCGAAGCCGCGTTTCGCAAGCTCGGACTCATCGGCCCGATACTGATCGCCGGCGATCTGCTGGCGATGTTCGCCTCGGCGACGCTCGCAAGCCAGGGATATTGCATCGTCGCGGGAACGGGCGCCGGGGCCATCCGTGTTCGCGACGGGGCAATCGACAGGGTCGTCGATCTGGCCGGCTGGCTGCTGGGCGATCTGGGCTCGGGCTACTGGCTCGGGCATGAGGCAGCCAAGGCGGTCTGCGCCGAGCTCGAAGGACGCGGCGAGCAAACGGCCCTCACACCCGCCCTTCTCGATGCCCTGGGCATTGCCTGGTCGGACGAACGGCGACTTGGCCGCCCGGCGCCATTGCGGCAACTCATCGATGCCATCTATGCCCTGCGGCCGATCGAGCTTGCGCGCTTTGCCCCGCTCGTCATCGACCGGCGCACCGATCCGGTTGCGGCCAGGCTCATCGCCCAGGCCGAGCGCTACCTTACGGCCGACTTCGCGATGGCCTTCGAGGCTGCGACGGCCGGCCCCGTCGTCCTTGGCGGCGGCGTCGTCAGGCACCTTACCGGCCTGCCGGCGGCCATCGCCGAAATCGTGCGCGCCGCCGGCCACAGGCCCGATATCCGCTATGCCGCGGATGGATCGATCGGCGCCATCGTGCTGGCCATGCGCGCCGTCGGCGTCATCGTTGATGAAACGACGTTCCAGACAATCGCAGAGTCAGCCGCCGGGCGCCAGACGGCGGCCCCCGCCATGCCGTCGCGAGGCGGCGACTAGGCTTCCTCGATCACGTGCATCCTCAGATCGAGCGATCGCGGAAGCGGATGGGTCGCGAGGTCGGCGCGCAGCTCCTCCTGACTGGGCGGCCGCCTGAGCGCCGCCTCGAGCCGGCCGCGACGCAGACGCGTCCATAGGTCCGACAGGAGGGTTTCGCCTTCTCGGATGGTTGCGAACTGGCGATCCGTCAGCAGGCGCTCGGCCTCGTCGAACCGCCCTTCGTTTGCCGCAACCACGGCGCGCGCGAGAATGATCCGCTCATTGTTTCGAATCTCCGCCGGAAGCGCGTCGACAAACGACTTGAGTTCCCGCGACTGGCCGAGGTTCATGAAATGCGTCGCGATCTCGACCGCCAGCTCCGGCGGCGCCTCGCCGGTCCGCCAGGCCCGCAGATAGTCGGCGCTTCGGGCTCCGCTTTCTTCGGCCAGCAGCGCCCGGAGCCGCAAGGCAGGCCAGCTCGGGCGCAGGTCGATGGAGCGTTCGACATGCAGACGGGCCGCCCCAGAGTCGCCCTGGTCGAACAGGGCGGTCGCCAGGGCGAGCTCGTGAAACCATGTGGTTCCCTGCCGCTCCGCGCTGGCGGCCACCCGATCGATCCAGAGCTTCGAAACGGCGACGCCCCGGGGAATTCGCTCGAGATTCTGCATCGAGACGGTCAGCCCGCCCGCAAGATCGTCCCAGGCATCTCCGGCAACGTCGACCTCAAAATCCAGCCCGGCCGCAAGGGGCCGACCGAGCAACCGCTCCTGCCGCAACCCCCAGGGCTGGCCCAGGCAGAAGCGGCTATCGAGCGGCAGCCGCGCCTGCTCGCGCAGGAACGCATCGACCCTGGCCAGCTCCGCAGGCGCGATCGCGGCCTCGACAGCCTGGGCCGCGCAGGAGACGGCGGCGCCGTAGTCGCGGTCGTGTGCGCGAGCCGCATCGAGCCGAACGGGGAAGAACGCCTCGGTCCACTCGAGCTCCGCGTTCGGGCCGAGCGGGAAGCGCTGGTTCTGGGTCGGCGTGATGCCGCTCTGGATTTCGAGGTAGCGCCCCTCGCCGGGGCGCGACAGGTAATCCATCCAGTTCTGCCCGCCCGGCGCGCTGCCGAAGTAGAAGAATTTCCGGCCCTCCATCTGGCCCGTGCTGGTCTGCGCGATGCCATGACCGTCGCGGTCGACCGCCATGACGAAGCGGCGCGGCGCCGAAGGTGCGCGGAAGAACACCGACGTCGCATTCTGCCAGTTCTGAGGATAGGACGGGTCCCAGCCGGCGCGCGGAAAATCGCAGCGGCCAAGGTTGTTGCCGGGCCAGATGTGCTCGACCGAGTAATCCGCGGGGCTCAGCACCCGCGTCCCCTCGCGCATGGGCGCCGCCACATTCGTCCACCAATAGGCGAGCTTCCCCTCGCCCGCCGGATTGACGATCCGGCCATGCGCAAACAGGCAGTCCGACTCGGCCGGCAGGAACAGGTCGACCTGCCACGTCGCCTCCACGATACGGTCGAACTCGTAGATGCGCAGGACCGGTCCCCGCGGCGTTTCGCGCATCCCCGCAAAGACCGGCGAGCAGGTGAACGGGGAGTGGCCGGGGATCAGACCGTTCCATTCGATGCCGCCCGAGAACCAGGCGTTGAGCGCAGCCAGGTTCGCCGGCTGGAACACGGGATTGCGGAATACAAGATCGCGCCCGGTGCCGAGGTCTTCGAGCGAAAGCAGCCGCCCGCCCAGCGAAGGCGCCACCACCGCGCGCAAGCGACCGTTCTCGATCACGACGCAGTCGAGGCTTCCAGGCCGCAGCTCCCGGTCATAGTCCTCGATGACCTGGTAAGGCAGGATCGTATCCTCGCCCCAGTTGAATCCATGCGCGCTCTCCTCTGCCGTCAGGCCGACATTGGGCGGCGTGGGGCGACTGGGGGTCGGCTGCTGCCAGCGGAAGCGCGGCATGTTGCTGGGCAACCCCAGCCGCGCCATCGGCAAGGCAATGGCTTGGACGCGGATTGTGGTGGCGGGTCCGGCTGTCATCTCATCTCCCGGGAATATGCGGGCTATCCGTTGACCCGCGCCTGCGCGCCGGTCAAGGGCGGCGGGCGGGAGCCGCCCGTCACCCGATGACTCGCCAGCGCTCCTCGCGCGGCGCGGCCGGCCGGAAGTCGTAGCGCTCCCTCCCGAGCGCGTGCAGCGTTGTACGCTCGATGAGAGAGAAGTCCGCCGGATCATCCCGATTGCGGTTCATCGGCTCGCGCAGAACCACAGGCCGGTTGCGCCTCGTCGGACTCGTCGGATGTGAGGACCTGCAGGTCACGAGCCATCTGATCGCCTCCCTGCGCCGGTTCCAGGACGGGGTGGGCGACCCCTTCAACCCTTGAGCAGCCCCTCGATCGCCATGCTTTCGAGAAACTCGCCAACCAGTGAGTTCGCCCAGGCGAACCAGGGCCGCGTGTAGTCACCCGGATCGTTGGCTGCAAAGGACTCGTGCGCAAGGTACGTGCCCGCATGCGTGCCTGCGAGGCGGCGAGCGCAGGCGAGCTTTTCGAACGCGGCGCCGGAGGTGAGGCCCTGCAGCGCGATTGCGATGGGCCAGATCCGTCCCGGCCCGGTGTGCGGCGAACCGACTCCCTCGGCGGCCGATCCTGAGAACCACCACGGATTCTGTCGCGACAGGATCCAGCGGCGCGAGCTGAGGTAGCGCGGGTCGTCGGGCCGGCAGCCGCCAAGATAGGGCAGCGACAGCAGGCTTGGCGCATTGGCATCGTCCATCACGATGCGCCCGCCCAGTCCGTCGACCTCGTAGGCCCAGCCCTGGCCAGCGATGCCATCGCGCGCGACCCCGGCGCGGATTTCGCCAGCGAGCGCCCTCGCCTGCCGCGCCCAATCTGACGCCCCAAGTTCCTCGGCAAGCGGAGCCGCCTGCTCAAGCGCCGCCGCGAGCGCCAGATTGACCGGCACGTTGAGCGGCAGGCCACAGGCATCGTCCGACGGCCGGAAAGCGCCGTGAACCATGCCGTTTGGCCGCGTTGGGGCGCCGCGGCCGCCATTGGGGACCATATCGGTGGGATCGCCATGAGGCCGATGAAACCGGTAAGGCGTCGCGCCCTCCATGCGCTGCTCGCAGCGCAGCGTGCGCAGGACGAGCTCGAGGGCCCCCTTCCACTGCGCATCGAACGGACGGGTCGACCCCGATGCCCGCCAATAGCCAGCGCTCAGGCGCAGAAACGCCGCCAGCGAATCGGGCTCCCACTTTCGCTCGTGAACGCCCGGCCGCATGTCGGTTTCGTCGCCGGCCCATTCCGTGCCGTCCTCGGGACTGTAGAGAAACGCGTTGGCGTAGGGGTCGAGCAGGACCTGTTCGCTCTGCCGGCGGATCACGCCGCGGATGAGCCGGTCGAGCGCGGCATCTTCGGCGACCGAAGACAGATACGGCCACACCTGCGCGGTGGAATCGCGCAGCCACATGGCATGGATGTCGCCGGTCAGCACAAATGTGTCGGGCCGCTCGTCGGTGCCTGCCGCAACGATCGTCGTATCGAGCGTGTTGGGCAGAGCGTTTTCCAACAGCCTGCGCAACTGCGGATCGGCGATCCGCGCGGCGGCCGCTTCGATGCGCGCCTCGATGGCGCGGCTGCTGAAGGCTCTTTCGGACGGCGCGGGACGCTCCCACGGAACGGTGTTCCGGCTGGGCACGTGACGCGCCATCGACGTGGCAATGCTCATGGGGGCTTCCGGCGGATGAAAAACCGGCCCGCTGTGCGGGCCGGAAAGTTGAGTGGAGGGAGGAGCGGCGGGGGGGGGCC
>DASZSH010000075.1:0-24262 GCA_035548755.1 Devosia sp. | reverse complement strand
CGGTCCGATCTATTCGGCCGCCGATGCCGCACTCGACCCGCACTTCGCGGAACGCGCAGTCATTGTTGAAGCGGACGACCCGGACCTCGGCCAGCTGCCAATGCACAACATCGTGCCGCGGCTTTCGGCGACGCCCGGTGTGTGGCGGCGGCCCGCGCCGCGCCTTGGCGAACATACCGTTGAGGTGCTCGCCGAGATCGGGATCAGGCGATGATGCTGCGCTCGCTGCTCTATGTCCCGGCCCATTCCGATCGCTTTGTCGGCAAGGCGCATGAGCGAGGGGCCGACGCCATTATCCTCGATCTCGAAGACTCGGTTCCCGAGCCCGACAAGGACCGGGCCCGCCTCGGCCTCTCCGAGTCGGTGCGCTCGGTCGGTCGCAATGGCGCCCGCGTCTTCGTGCGCGTCAATGGCGGCGAGCGCCGGCGCGCCGACGCCGAGGCGGCCCTCAAATCCGGCGCCGAGGCTATCGTGCTCGCCAAGGCCAAAGGCGGCGAGCTCGATGGCTTCGCCCTGCCCCTCATCGCCATGCTTGAGGACGTTGCCGCCGTGCTCGACGCGCGCGCCTACGCACGGCATGCGGCAGTCATGGGCGTACTGGTGGGAAGCGAGGACCTCGCCACTTCGCTCGGCGCCACGCCCGCACCGGAGGTCTTGCGCGTGCCCAAGCTCCTGGCGCACTACGCCGCAAAGGCCGAGGGCAAACTGAGCTTCGGCCTTCTGCGCACCATCGCCGACTACGCCGACCTCGCCGCTCTCGAAGCGGCCGCGCGTGAGGCGCGCCAGCATGGTTTCGACGGCGCGACCTGCATTCACCCTTCGGCCGTCCCGATCCTCAACAAGGCGTTTGCGCCGACCGATGACGAGATCGCATGGGCTGAGCGCGTGCTGGCCGCCGCCCGCAGCCGCGCCGGTGCCTTCGTGGTCGATGGTCGCATGGTGGATGCGCCCGTGATCGCGCGCGCGCGTGCCATCCTCGACAAATGAGCGCGCGGCGCGCCAATTTTGCACGTGCAGTTTGGCACGGGGCCTCGTAATCTCGCCCGAGGGGCGCGCTCGGGAACTCAACAAGCAACAGCGCCCGATACGACTGGGAGAACATCTGATGCATTGGACAAACCCCAAGACGCTGCTGACCGGCATCGCCGTGGCGACGCTGCTCGTCACCGGCACGCTCGCTGTGCCCGCCGACGCGGCGAGCCTGCGCATGGCCTGGTCGCAGGATGCCACCGGCCTCGACCCGCACAAGCAGACGGCCTTTTCCTCGATCCGCCTGCTCGAGCTCATCTATGAGCCGCTGGTCCGCCTTGATGCCAAGCTCAACGTTGTGCCGGCGATCGCCTCAAGCTGGGATTTTGCCGCCGACGGCAAGACGCTGACCTTCCATCTCGATCCCAAAGCGAAGTTCACCAACGGCAATCAGGTGACGTCGGCCGACGTGAAGGCGTCGTTCGAACGCATCCTCGACGAGGCGACCTCGGCGGCGGCGCGTTCAAACTTCCTTTCCATCGATACGATCGACACGCCCGACCCGCAGACGGTCACTTTCCATCTGAAGACGGCGGACGCTCCGATTCTGGTCGCCATGGCGACGATCAATGCGGCCATTGTGCCCGAAAGCGAAATCAAAGCCGGGACCATCGGCACCAAGGCCATCGGCTCGGGTCCCTTCAAGCTCGACTCGTGGGATCCCAACTCCAAGGAGCAATTGAGCGCCAATGCCGACTGGGCCGGCGGCAAGGTGGGCGTCGACGGAATAACCATCTCCGTGCTGCCCGACGAGACTGCGATCCTGGCCTCGCTGCGCGCTGGGCAAACGGACTTCGCGCTGCTCAATGACCCGCTGGTCGCAACCCTTGTGCCCAACGAGCCGAACCTCCAGCTCAACCGCGTACCGGGGCTGGCCTATAACGTGCTGCAGCTCAACCCCTCGCGCAAGCCCATGGACGATCTCAAGGTCCGCCAGGCGATGTCCTGCGCCGTGAACCGCCAGGAGATCATCGACACCGCGCTGGCTGGCGAAGGCCAGGTGACGGGCCCGCTGACGATGCCTGCCTATGCGAGCGACCCCAATACCCTCTTCTGCTACAAGCAGGACCTCGACAAGGCCAAAGAACTGATGAAGTCGTCGAGCGCGCCCGACGGCTTCGAGGCAACCGTTATCGCCGCGACCGGCGAGCCGCCGGTCGCCTCGGCCGAAGCGCAGGTGCTGCAGAGCGAGCTCGGTCAGATCGGCATAAAGCTCGACATCAAGATGATGGAGCTCAATGTCTATGTCGACACCTGGCTCAAGGGCGATTTCGACATGGCTGTCGCGCAGAACGGCGGGCGTCCCGACCCCTATCCGATGTACAATCGCTATTTCACCAAGGATGGCAACTTGCTGAAAGTATCCAACTTCGTCGACGACGAGCTCGACAGTCTGATGAAGCAGGGCCAGGCCGAGACCGACGTGGACAAGCGCAAGGCGATCTTCCAGAAGTTCGAGCAGCACCTCGCCGAGATGTCACCCTGGATCTGGCTCTCTACGTCTTACAGCTATACCGCGCAGCTCAAGACAGTGAAGGGCTTCGAGCCGTCCCCGACCGGAACGCTGTTTTCCTTGAGCAAGGTGACGCTGGGACAGTAGCTCGCATATTGAGCCGGAAGCCGGTCCCGTGTCGTGGAAAGGGCTGCCGGCAAGATCGACTAGGGGAGCGGCTCGCGGCCGAGACAGGCACGAGCCGCTTCCTCACCCGCCGGACGGCGGCCACCGCGCACGGCGCGGGGAGTAGACTGACCCAAGCTTAGTGACCAGGGAATCGGCAGCATGAACTACGTGGCCCAGCGGCTGCTGACGTTTCCGCTGATCCTGTTGGGCGTGTCGGTGCTCGTCTTCGTTTCCATCCGGATGATCCCCGGCGACGCGATTACGGCGATGCTCGGAACCGAGGCCGGCCTGCTGACGCCCGACCAGCGGGCAGCGCTCGCGAGCTATTTCGGCATCGACCAGCCCATCCTGATCCAGTACGGGCATTGGCTGGCCGGCCTGTTCCGCGGCGACCTCGGCATCTCGGTCATCTACGGCCGACCGGTGATGAGCGTCATCCTCGAGCGCTTCCCGTTGACGCTGGAACTGGCGCTGCTCTCCATGCTGGTTGCCCTCCTTATCGGCGTGCCTTTAGGCGTACTGGCTGCAACGCGTAACGAGCGGCCCGCCGACCTTGGCATAAGGGTGCTGGCTATGCTCGGCCAATCCACACCCAACTTCGTCGTTGGCCTCGTCATCATCTACGCTCTCTCGGTCTATTTCGGCGTTGTTCCCACCATGGGCACGTTCACGCCCCTCCTAGCCGATCCATTGACCAACCTCGGTCAACTCATCTTTCCTGCCATCACCCTCGGCTTTGCCTTTGCGGCATCCGTCACCCGCATTACGCGCTCGGCCATGCTCGACGTCCTGGGCGACGACTATATCCGTACCGCGCGCAGCAAGGGCGCCTCAGCCTTGAGCGTCGTATGGCGCCACGCCTTGCCAAACGCGTTGATCCCGGTGGTGACACTGAGCGGCGTCGAGTTCGGCTATCTGCTCGGCGGCGCGGTGATCGTCGAACAGATCTTCGCCCTCCCCGGCCTGGGGCGGCTTGTGCTGGATGCAATCACCCAGCGCGACTATCCCCTGGTCGAGGGAGCCGTGCTGTTCATCGCCTTCAACTTCCTCGTCGTGAACCTCCTGGTCGATCTTGGCTACGTCGCGCTCGACCCGCGCATTCGCCTGGGAGGCCGCTGATGCGCATCATCCGGGCCATCCTGGCTCATCCGAGCGGCCGCATCGGGGCCCTGATCATCGCGATCTACCTGGTTGCGGCCCTGCTTGGAGCCCTTGGCCTGACACCGCACAACGCCCTCAGGCAATTTCCCATCGACCGGCTGAAGCCGCCCAACTCGATCTACTGGTTCGGAACCGATCTCTTGGGCCGCGACACGCTCAGCCGGCTCATGCTGGGCATCGGCCAGAGCTTTGTGGTCGCCTTTGCGTCGGTGCTTTGCGCGACCATTGCGGGAACCGTTATCGGGCTTCTGGCTGCTTGGTTTGGCAGTGTCTGGGACGGAATGTTGATGCGGCTGATGGACGTGCTGCTCGCCTTTCCGGCCATCCTCCTGGCCCTCCTCATCATCGCCATCGTCGGGCCGGGGACAACGACCAGCATTGCCGCAATCGCCATCGTCTACACTCCGATCTTTGCTCGCGTCGTGCGTGGCCCGGCCCTGAGCCTGAAGCAGCGAGAATTCGTCGAGGCGGCGCGCACTTTCGGCAGCTCCCCAGGCTACATCCTCACGCGTCACCTGCTGCTCAACCTTGTGGCGCCCCTGACCGTGCAGGTGACGCTTGCGCTCGCATGGGCGCTGCTCACGGAAGCCGGCCTCAGCTTTCTCGGACTTGGCACGCAGCCGCCGGCGCCCTCGCTCGGCCTGATGCTTTCGGAGAGCAAGAACCTCATGCAGCATGCCCCCTGGCTGATGCTGTTTCCGGGCCTCACCATCATGCTGGGTATCCTCGGATTCAATCTCGCGGGCGACGCGTTGCGCGACATCCTCGATCCGCGTACGCGGGGACGGACCCAATGACGCTGCTGAGCGTGACCAACCTGCATGTCGGCTTCGGCCCGCACCCGCGTGCCAATGAGGTCGTCAAGGGCGTGAGCTTCGAACTTGCGGCGGGCAAGACGCTGGCCATCGTGGGCGAAAGTGGATCGGGCAAGTCTGTGACGGCCCTCTCGATCAACCGGCTTGTGGACTTCGGCGGTGGTCGGATCACTGCGGGCTCGATCGTCCTCGAACGCGATGGTGCCCCGTTCGATGTGACCACTGCTGACGAGCGCGCCCTGACTGGCGTGCGTGGCCGCGACATAGGGATGATCTTTCAGGAGCCGATGACCTCGCTCAACCCGGTGCACACCATCGGAGCACAGATCGAGGAAGCATTCCGCCTCAACCGGGGCCTTCATGGCCGCGACGCGACCGACGCCGCTCGGCAGGCGCTCGAACGTGTGCGCATTCCCGATGCCGGCGCTCGGCTCCGGTACTACCCTCACCAGCTGTCCGGAGGCATGCGACAGCGTGTGATGATTGCCATGGCGCTCGCCAGCAGTCCCCGCCTTCTGATTGCCGACGAGCCGACCACCGCCCTCGATGTGACAGTGCAGGCACAGATCATGGGTCTGCTGGCTGAACTGCGCGACGAAATCGGCATGGCGATGATCTTCATCACTCACGATATCGGACTGGTTGCCGGAATCGCCGACGACATTCTGGTCATGCAGGCAGGAGTTGCGGTGGAGCAAGGGCCGATCGACCGTGTCCTCGATGCGCCGCGGCACGACTACACCCGTCATCTGCTCAAGGCTGTACCGCACTTTGAGTTCGGTCGCGCGGTTCGTCGCGACCTTGACCGGCCTTCCGACGCCAAGCCGGTCGTCGCTGTGAGAGACTTGGTCATCCGTTTCCCTGCGCGACGCCAGCGGCTGTTCGAGAGCCCCGGCGCCGTGCACGCGGTTGAAGGCGTGGACTTCGACCTCCGGCCCGGCGAAACGCTGGCCATCGTCGGCGAAAGCGGATCGGGCAAGTCGACCACCGCTCGGGCCATTCTCGGACTTGTCCGCGCGACGCGCGGAAGGATCGACATCGAGGCCGGGCGAAGTCGCAGGCCCCTGCAGATGGTGTTCCAGGATCCGTTCGCCTCCCTCAATCCGCGCCTTTCTGTCGAACAACTCCTTGCCGAACCGGCCATCGCCAATGGCCGCCGCCTCGATGCGGCGCTGCGCGAGCGGATGCGCTTCCTGCTCGGCCGGGTCGGTCTGCCTGCCGACGCTCTTGGCCGCTACGCCCATCAGTTCTCCGGCGGACAGCGCCAGCGCCTGTGCATCGCGCGGGCATTGATGCTCAACCCCGATGTCGTGGTGCTCGACGAGGCCGTCTCGGCCCTCGACGTCAGCGTGCAGGCACAGGTATTGACCCTCTTGGTCGAACTGCAGCACGAGTTCTCGCTGAGCTATCTCTTCATTTCGCACGACATGGCCGTTGTCGAACGCATCGCCCATCGCATCGCGGTAATGTATGCGGGCCAGATCGTCGAAATCGGTGACGCGGCGACCGTTCTTGCTTCGCCCCAGCATAGCTATACGCGGCGGCTGATCTCGGCAGTTCCGTCGGTCACTCGCCGTCGCCTGAGCTTCACGATCGACGCCACGCAGGTGCCCTCGCTGGTCAAGCCGAGCGGCTATGAACCGCCGCCAGCGCAGTGGCGGCAGGTCGGCCCCGATCACAAGGTGCGAGAGGAAGGAGCGGCATGAGCGCAAACGCAATCCTTGAACGGGCGATGGCCCCCTTGCAGGCATCGGTCGACACTGGCCGCATCCCCGGCGGGGTGCTCGGCATCCTCGATCGCGACGGCAACAGGGCGGTTCGCGCCATCGGTCGCGCGCAGATCGTTCCAAGAGAGCGCCCGATGACCGAAGGCACCTGGTTCGATCTCGCCTCGCTGACCAAGGTGATCTTCACCACGCCCCGCATCCTGCTCGCCGCAGAATCGGGCGTCATCGACCTCGACGCGCCGCTCAGCAGCGTCCTGCCCGATTTCGTCCAGTACAACCCGGACAACTGGCAGCGGAAGGTGACCTTCCGCCAGTGCCTCGGCCACCAGACGCCGTTCCCCGGCGTCTTTCCGATCTACACCTATGGTACCGATCCGCTGCTGCTGCGCGCCTTTGTGCTGCAGCACGACTGGCCGGCCGGGCCCGCCGTTTACTCCGACCTCAACTTCATCCTGATGGGGTTCGCACTCGAGCGGCTGGAAGGCCGCTCCATCCGGCAGATGGATCCCGGACCGGGCTTTGCCTGGTCGGCCGATCCGGCGCACGCCGCGGCGACCGAGCAGGACCCCTGGCGGGGCCGCGTCGTCTGCGGCGAGGTTCATGACGAAAACTGCCATGCTCTGCAGGGCTCGGGCCATGCCGGCCTGTTCGGCACCGCCGGCGCCGTGCTCGATTACGCCGCAGAACTGCTCGCGGGCGGCCCCCGCGTGGACCTCATGCGCACCCCGCTCTCGGACAAGCGCACCCATGGCTGGGAACGGCCCTATGCCGGCTGGTCGGGGGGCGACCGCTGCACGCCCGAAACGATCGGCCATACCGGCTTCACCGGCACCGGACTCTGGATCGATTTCGCGCGCGGCCGCGCCTGGACGCTGTTGACCAACCGGGTCCACCCCACGCGCCACTTCGACAGCGGCATCGTCGCCTTGCGCCGCGCCGTCGGCGATCTTGTGAATGCCGAATAGGGAGAGCGCAATGGATCCGATCTGGGCCATCGGCTTGATGACGGGCACGGTCCTCGACGGCAATATCGACGTCGCGCTGCTCAAGACCGACGGCGAGCGCATTGCCGAGTTCGGCGCCTACACCCTCGCGCCCTACCCGCGATCGATCCGCGATCTGCTCGAGCGGACCCTGGCTGAGGCGCGGGCCTGGAACTTCGAAGGGCCCGACCCCGCCATCTTCGCCGAGGCGCAGGAGGCGCTGACGCGGGCCCAGTCCGCCGCCGTCCGTCAGTTCGTCGAGGCTCGCGGCATGTCGCTTGCCGACATCGGCATCGTCGGCTTTCACGGACAATCTGTGCTTCATCGCGCGCCGCGGCCCGGCCGCATCGGCGCGACCCGCCAGCTCGGCGACGGCGAACTGATGCACCGGCTGCTCGGCGTGAGGGTCGCCTATGATTTCCGCTCCGCCGACGTTCGCGCCGGCGGCCAGGGCGCGCCTCTTGCCGCGATCTACCACCAGGCTCTGCTGAAGCGGCTCGGGGCGCATGGCGACATTGCCGTGCTCAACCTCGGCGGAGTCGCCAACATCACCTGGTGGGACGGCGGCGATCGCTTGATCGCCTTCGACGCAGGCCCCGCCAATGCGCCGATCAACGACTTCATCAAGTCGCTCGGCCTGGGCGAAATGGACACCGACGGGACCTTGGCCCAGCGTGGCGCCGTAGACGAGACCCGGCTCGCGGAGGCGCTCCTGCACCCCTATCTTGCCGCCCCCTACCCCAAGTCGCTCGATCGTTTCGACTTCACCTGGAAATGGGCGGAAGGGCTCGGCCCCGCCGACGGCGCGGCAACCCTTACCGCCTTTACGGCGAGCGCTGTAGGCCGGGCATTGGACCTCCTGCCGCAACGGCCCGGCAGGATCGTCGTCTGCGGCGGCGGCCGCAAGAACCCCGCCATCATGCACATGCTGCAGACCCGTGCCCGCGTCGAGGCGGTCCCGGCCGAGGATGTCGGCTGGCGGGGTGACGCCATCGAGGCTGAGTGCTTCGCCTTCCTCGCCGTTCGCGTGTTGCGGGGCCTGCCCATCAGCTTTCCGACCACCACGGGCGTGAAGGCGCCAATGACGGGCGGCCGGCTCGCCGCCTAGAGGCGCTTCTTGAGAAAGGTGCGCGTTCGACCGGTGGGAAAATCCTCGAGGCCGCCGAAGGCGACATACCCTGCCCGCTCATAGACTTTGAGCGCGACGGGATTGAACGTGTCGATCCACGCGCCGTGGCAGCCGCGCGCCCGCGCCTCGTCCTCCGCCATCCGCAGCATCGTTGCGGCAAGTCCCTGTCCGCGCGCCGCCTCGGCCACGAAGAGTTTTTGCACATAGAGCCAGCCCCAGTGCGTGAGCCCGTAGATGCCGGCCTGGATGTCGCCCGCCTCATCCCGGGCGATCACCATCAGAGGCCGGTTGTCGGCGGGTACTCCCGTATCGGCCTCGTTGAAGGCATTGAGCGCGTTGGTCACCGCGGCGAACTCGATGTCCGTGGGCGTCGCCGTCACTGTGAGCCTCAGCCTCATGACAAAGCTTTGCGGAGGTTGCCGCCGGCTCTGTCGAGAATCGCCTGGGCGGCGTTTCGATTGAGGTTCCTACGCAGCATCACCACGGCGAGCTTGATGACGCCATCCGCCTCGCCAAGTGCGCCGCGCGCTACATCGGCGTCGGCGCCGGTGAGCTCGCTCACCATGCGCACCGCGCGTTCGCGCAACTTGGCATTGCTCGATCGCATCTCGACCATCTTGCCGCGATAGACGTAACCGAGGCGGATCATCACTCCGGTGGAGATGATGTTGAGCGCAACCTTCTGCGATGTGCCCGCCTTCATGCGCGTGGATCCAGCGACAAACTCCGGCCCCGTGGCGAGCACGATCTCGATCTCCGCCGCCTGTCCGACCGCGCCGCCAGGGTTGTTCTGAATTCCGATGGTGAGCGCGCCCCTCGCCCGGGCATGGGCGAGTCCGGCCGCGACGTAGGGCGTGCTGCCGCTGGCAGCAAGACCGATCACTACGTCGGACGACGTGAGGCCAAGGGCATCGAGCGCCTCCGCGGCGGCGGCTGTGCTGTCCTCGGCATTTTCGACCGCCCGGGTCATCGCGGCCGGCCCGCCGGCCATGAGCGCCACGGCCCGCTCGTGCGGCCAGCTGAATGTCGGCGGCAGTTCGGCGGCGTCCTGCGCGCCGATGCGGCCGGATGTGCCAGCCCCCAGGTAGATCATCCGTCCGGCCGTCCCGAGCCGCTCGGCAATGGCCTCAATGGCGCGGGCCAGCGCAGGCCGCGCAGCGGACACCGCGGCGATCGCGGTGAACTGACTTTCGACCATGCCATCCACCAGCTCCGTGATGGACCAGTCGTCGATATCGGCGTATCGCGCCGAGGCGTGTTCTGTCGCTTTCATGCCAATGCCGCTTGGTCGTAGGGGCGGACCATAGTGTCTGTCACTCAGCCGCGATAGGTGGCGTTGAACGGCTTGAGCGCGTCATAGAGCTGCCGATAGTGCGCGAATTTGTCGTCGTAGTAGCCGCGCCGCGCCCCGTTCGGCTCGAAGGTGCGGTCGAACCGGACGAGTTGGCTCACTGCAGCGCGCAGCGAGGGCACAATGCCGGTACCAACGCCGGCAAGGATTGCCGCTCCCAGCGCCGCCGCGTCGGGCACCGCAGTGCGTCGGAGTGCAAAGCCAAGGGCATCGGCCCGAATCTGGCACCACACGTCGGAGCGCGATCCGCCACCGCCGATATTGGCCACATCGATGGACCGCCCGGCCGAAGCCTCCAGCGCCCCGAAGGCGAGGCGAACCGCAAATGCCACCCCCTCCATCACGGCGCGCGCCATCTCCGGCGCGCCCGCGCGCGGATCGAGCCGGGCGAACGCCCCGCGTGACGAGCTATCCCACAAGGGCGCGCGTTCTCCCTGCAGATGGGGCAGAAACAGCGGGACCGCGTCGGATGGCTCGATCATGCCGGCAAGTGTGCCCAGCTCGGCCAGGCTCTTGCCAAGCATTGCCCCGAGCCACGCGACCGAGGCGCCGCCCGATTGGGTCGGCGCCGCGTGCATGACGATTCCATTATAGGGAGGAAACAGGATGACGCCGGGCGTCGGGCGCACCTTGGCTGAAACCACGCCTGGAATTTCGCTGGTGCCGCTCTGGTACATCGCCTCGCCCTCGGCCGCGACGCCAACGCCGAACATGCCGCCCCAGGCATCCATTGCTCCTACGACCACCGGCGTTCCGGCGCCCGGCAACCCTGGCTTCACCCTGCCCACAATATGGTGGAAGGGATGAAGGGGTGGCAGGAGTTCGGCGGCCCGTGGCACGAGCTCAAGCAGTGGGGCGATATAGCCGCCGCGATCCACGAGCCCCACCGCCGAAATGGGGTCCGAGGCGATCTCGCCCGTAAGCCGGAACACGCAGTAGTCCTTGGGCAGCAGCACGTGCCGCGTGCGCGCAAAGTCGCCCGGCGCCGTGCGCGCGATCCACGCCATTCGGGAAAGCGCATGGCTGGCATCGATGGGCAGCGGTCCGCCGAACCAGGCGATCTTTTCATCGGCGGTCACGCGCGCGTCGAGCGCGGCGGCGTCGGCGCCCGGCCGGCTGTCCTGCCAGGTGATGGCCGGTCGTACGGGTTCGCCGGCGGCATCCAGAAAGACATGCGTGTTGACCTGCGAGCACAGGCCGATGCCCGCGAGTCCGGCCAGATCGAACTGCGCCGCAAAGCCCTCGAGCGCAGCCATCACTCCTGCCATCCACTCCCGCGGATCCTGTTCGGCGGCGCCCGGCTCGGGCCGTGACATTGCATGCGGCCGGGAGAACTCACCCAGTCGCAGGCCGGCGGCATCGAGCAGCACCGCTTTGACCGCGGTTGTCCCCACATCGATTCCAATCAGTGTCGTTGCCGCCACTGCTGCCCCCAGAAGCCCATAGCCCGGGCCCTTCCCGTCGCTTATAGTGTCTTCAAGCGCAAACAAAACAATCTTGCGCATTTGGAGGGCATCATGCTGGACACCACCCTTCGCCGCGTCCTGTTCGCGGCGATCTTTGCTGCTGCGACGGCCGTTGCGGGCAGCGCGCTCGCCGCCAGGGTTGCGGTCATCACCCCCTATCTGGCTCAGCCGGGCACGCAATTTTACGTCGAAGCGTTTCAGGCCGTCGCCAAGGACAAGGGCTGGGACGTCAACGTCATCGACACCCAGGGCGACGTCGCCGCCGTGATTTCGCGCATCGAGGACGAGGTGAACCAGAAGGTCGATGCCATCGTCATCAACGTCGATCCCGCACAGGTGACCGCCGGCCTGCAGGCTGCCAGGGATGCGGGCATCCCTGTCTTCGGCATGGATGCCGGCGCCGATCCGCTGCTGGTCACCAACGTGACCTCGAACGGCTACGCGATGGCCGCCGAGACCTCGACCTATGTGGCTGATCGCATCGGCGGCAAGGGCAACGTGGTAATGTTCGTCTTCGACGCCTTCCCGCCCGTGCAGGTGCGCGGCGTGATCGCCAGCGCCGTGTTCGGCAACTACCCCGATATCAAGATCCTCGACAAGGTCACGCCCGATGTGAGCGACGGCGGCATTGCCGACAGCCGCGCCAAGATGGAGGCGATCCTGGCCGCCAACCCGAACCCCGGTTCGATCAGTGCGGTCTGGGCGGCCTGGGATCAGCCGGCCCTCGGCGCATTGCAGGCCATCCAGGCGGCGGGCCGGGACAAGGAGGGCATCGTCATCACCGGAATAGACGCCAATCCCCAGGCGCGGGAAGAGATTGCCAAGGGCGGCAACTTCGAGGCGTCGGTCGCGCAGGACTTCAAGGGCATCGGCTCGGCGACGGCCGACGCGGTGGCCCGCGTCCTCGCCGGCGAAACGCTGAAGCAGCACGTGATCTACGTGCCAACCAAACTCGTGACGTCGGCGAACGCCAAAGAATAGGGCTGCCGCGATCGATGCGTGGCGGTGGGTGATTTGCCGGCGCCAGGAGCGCGCGTTCACCGCACCGCCATTCATCACCCGCCTCCAACCGAATTGCCCTTTCTCTCCCTCGCCAATGTAGCCAAGTCATTTTCCGGTGTGCCGGCCCTGCGCGGCGTCGACCTTACGGTCGCGTCGGGCGAAATTCATGCCTTGATGGGCGAGAACGGCGCGGGAAAGTCGACGTTGATCAAGATCCTTGCGGGTGTCGTGGTGCCCGACGCCGCTACGATCCGCATCGATGACAGACCTGTCGTGATCGACGGCCCCTTGACCGCCCAGCGGCTCGGTCTGCGCTTCATCCATCAGGAGCTGAACGTCGTTCCAGCCTTGTCCGTGGCAGAAAACATCGTCCTGGGCCGGCCCTATCCCCGGCAGTTCGGCGTGCTGATCGATTGGCGGCGCCTCAATGCGATTGCTCGCGAGGCGCTCGAGCGGCTCGGCATTACTCACATCGATCCACGCGAGAAGGTGGGGCGGCTCACCACCGGCGACCGCATGCTGGTCAGGATTTCGAGCGCGTTCCTGAGCGATAGCGGAGCGCCGGCGCGCCTCTATGTGATGGATGAGCCGACCGCCGCGTTGACTCGCGAGGAGTCCGAACGGCTGTTCGCCGTGTTGCGTGAAATCCGGGGCCAGGGCAACTCGGTGCTCTACGTCTCGCACCGCATTGACGAAGTGATGGCGCTCTGCGACCGCGCGACGGTCCTGCGCGACGGCCGGGCCATCGATAGCGGCAGGCTCAGCGACATCACTCACGACGATCTCGTGGCCCTGATGATCGGCCGCAAGGTGAGCGAGGCCTACCCCCGGCCGATGGCAGCGCCGTCGGACGAAGTCGCCTATGAAGGTCATGGTCTCGCAGTGCACCGGGGCGAGATCCTTGGCATCGCCGGTCTGTCGGGTGCCGGCCAGACAGCTTTGCTCCGCCGCATCTTCGGCAGGCCCGCCCAGGCATGGTCGCGGGGTATTGCCTATGTGCCGAAGGATCGTCGGAGCGAAGGACTCGTCACCATCCGGCCGATCTACGAAAACATTACCCTGCCGCACCTGCACGATCAGAGCCTGGGCGGCATCTGGCTCGCGCCGAACCGGGAGCAACTCTTTGCCGCAACGCTTGGGCGGAACGTTCGCCTCAGCGCAAAAGGACCCGGCCAGCGCGCCATCGAACTGTCAGGGGGCAATCAGCAGAAGGTCGTCTTCGCCAAGGCCCTTGGCGGATCGCCGAGACTGCTTCTTCTGGATGAGCCGACGCGAGGCGTCGACGTGGGAGCCAAGTTCGACATCTATGCCTTGCTGCGGGAGATGACCGCCAACGGCATGGCAGTGATCCTTGCCTCCTCCGACCTGCCCGAGGTCCTCGCCATGAGCGATCGAATCGCAGTGATGCGCGAGGGGGCTATCGCCACGATCGTTACGGCGGCCGGCCTGTCCGAGGAGAGTCTGCTCAACCTTTGCTATGGCCGAGCCGTAGCTCGGGCCGCGTGAGATCATGCTGGTTCGTCTGCTCCGCCGCTACGGCACGCTGATCGGTTTTGCGCTCATCCTGGCCTTCTTCTGGGCGCGGCTGCCCGACACCTTCATGACCCCGCGCAACTGGCTCAACATCACCCAGCAGCTGTCGATGCTGACGGTCGTCGCCGCCGGCATGACCATCGTCATGGTGATGGGCGACTTCGATCTCAGCGTCGGTTCGATGGCGAGCCTGTCGGGTATTGTTGCGGCGATGCTGTTTGTCGCGGGCTATCCAGTTTGGGCCGCGGTCGGCGTCGCGCTGCTCGTCGGACTGATGGGCGGGCTGTTCAACGGCGCTATGGTGAGCCTCGTGGGCATCCTGCCATTCGTGGCGACGCTCGCAACCCTGACCATGTACTCCGGCGCAGCCTTTGTCGTCAGTGGCGGCAAGACCATATCCGGCCGCGCCATTCCCGAGCAGTTCGGCAATTTCGCGCGCGACGGTATCGTGCTCGGACCGGTTTCGGTCCCCAATTTGACGATCGTGGCTGTCCTCGTCGTGGCGTTCGTCTGGGTCCTGCTGGAGCAGACGACCTTTGGCCGCCGGCTCTACGCGATCGGCGGCAACCTCGAAGCGGCCTACCTGAGCGGAGTTCCGGTCCGGCGACTGAAGCTCGTTGCTTTCTCACTGACCGGTATCAGCGCCGCCGGCGCAGGATTGCTCTATGCGAGCCGTGTCGCCTCGGCCAATCCAACCCAGGGCTCCGGGCTCATGCTCAACGCCATCGCCGCCGTGTTCCTTGGCATGACCATGAGCGAACAGGGCGAGCCGCGCATCCTTGCAACTGTCGTTGGCGTGCTCATCCTCGGCGTTCTGGACAACGGCCTGACCCAGCTTTCCATCGACTCCTACATCCGCCAGATTCTGGTTGGGGCCATCATCGTCGTGGCCGTGGCGGCAAGTTCCATCACTCGCAGCGTGCGGCGCTAGCCTCGGAGCGCCTCCAGCATATGCGCAAGAATGAGATCGCGCCCTTTGCTGCCGAGCTCGACGCTGGCCTCTTTCGCACTCGCCGTGTACCAGCGCGACGCATCGAGCCGGCCCATTTCGACCGCCTCAGGGCAGAGCGCCAGCATCAGCGATGTTTCGCCGATCCCGGCGTGATCGAAAGGATACTGCGCGATGATATCGGGCGTCATCAGCGGGTGCGCCTTGATCCAGTTGAATGGGTCCTCGCCCGCTTCGTGCCGGTCGTAGTAGTCGGCCATGCCGGATTTGCCCCACCAACCCTCGCCGCGCGTCCGTTCGAGGAACGCAAAAATCGCCTGTCGTGCTGCCGACTTGAAGGCCAGGTCGGTCGGCATGCCTGCGGCGAAATTCTCGCTCTGGTGATGGACGAAGACATGGATGTTGCGGAAGCCGACGCGCAATAGGCTGGTGAACAGCGCTTCCGCCAGCGGGAACAGCCGGTCGCCCCCCACCTGGATGGAGCCGTTCCCTTCCGGCGGCTCGACCGCATAGCTTGCCGCGCCATAGTAGAAGGGCGGCAGCACCACGATATCCATCTGCGCCTCGACCAGCTCGAGCATCCGCGTCACCACCAGCGTGTCCACTCCCACGCCCAGGTGTTCGCCGTGATATTCGAGCACGCCCAAAGGCAGCGCCACCGGCCAGTTTCCGGCGATCGCGGCGCGTATCTGCTGCGGCAGCATCAGCTCGTAGCGCACGATGTCCTCCCGCTTGCGCCCTTTCGGCTTATGTGAACATCCTCACGCCAACAAAACAAGAATCCGGGGGATGGCATGCTCAAGGGGATCGATCCACTGCTCACGGCCGATGTGCTCTACGCGCTCGAATCCATGGGCCACGGCAACGACCTGGTGATCGCGGATGCGAATTTCCCCTCCGACGCGATCGGCCGCGAAACCACCTTCGGCGAAGTGATCCGCATGGACGCGCCGACTTCGGCCAGAGCCGCAAAGGCCATCCTCTCGGTGTTCCCGCTCGACAGTTTCGTGGACAAGCCGGCT
The DNA here is from genome assembly GCA_035548755.1 of Devosia sp. Classification (GTDB taxonomy): domain Bacteria; phylum Pseudomonadota; class Alphaproteobacteria; order Rhizobiales; family Devosiaceae; genus Devosia_A. The sequence continues at coordinate 8,474 of DASZSH010000075.1, read as the reverse complement.
TCGCGCATGGAGATCGTGGGCGAGCCCAATACGATCCTGCCCGTCGCCGAGGAGGTGCAGCGCGAGATCGACGCCGCCGAGGGCAGGAGCCTGCCGATGGGCTCCATCGAACGCTTTGCCTTCTATGAGATGGCCAAGAAGGCCTATTGCGTGATCCAGACGCGCGAGCGCCGCTTCTATGGCTGCTTCATCTTCAAGAAGGGCGTCATCCCGCCGGACGCGCAGTAGCATGGCCAGGCGCGGCGTCGCTATCCTCGGCATCTTCGTGGCCGATCTTGCCTTTCGCGCCCGGCGCATGCCGGCGATCGGCGAGACCATCGCCGGTTCCGGCTTCAAGATGGGGCCCGGCGGCAAGGGCTCGAACCAGGCCGTCGCCGCCGCCCGCGCCGGAGCGCAGGTCACCTTCATTAGCAAGATCGGACGCGACGATTTCGGCAGCGTCGCGCTCGAGACCTGGCGCCGGGAGAAGATCGAAGCGGTCGTGGCCCAGAGCGATACCGACCCCACCGGCGCTGCCTTCATCTATGTCAACGAGCAGACCGGCCAGAACGCCATCATCGTGGTCCCCGGCGCCGCCGCCACGATCACCGCGGCCGACGTCGAGGCCGCCGGAGAAGCGATCCGCAACGCGGCGGTGTTCGTAACCCAGCTCGAGCAGCCGATCCCTGCGGCGCGCCGCGGCCTCGAAATCGCGCGCGCCGCAGGGGTCGCCACCGTCTTCAACCCCGCGCCGGCCGAGCCGGTGGACGATGCCATCTATCCGCTGTGCGACTTCGTCACCCCCAACGAAACCGAGGCCTCCCTTCTCACCGGCATCGAGGTGACCACGATCGATCAGGCCCGGCGCGCGGGCGATGTCTTCCTGAACAAGGGGGTCGGCACGGCGCTGATCACGCTGGGCGAAAACGGCGCGCTGCTGCACGGCGGCGGGCGCTCGGTGCACATTCCTGCCTTCCGGGCCGGCCCCGTGGTCGAAACCGCCGGCGCCGGCGATGCCTTCAACGGAGGCTTCGCCGCCGCTCTGGCGCGCGGCGATACCCCTGCGGAGGCCGCCCGCTTCGGCTGCGCGGTTGCAGGAATTTCCGTCACCCGCCACGGCACGGCTCCCTCCATGCCAACCCTGGCGGAGGTGGAGGCCTTGCTGGCGCGCGCCGGCGCCTGACAATCCGCTTGCACCCTTGGTCCAGTTGACTCGGGGGTGAAATGGCTCTTACCTTTGAACGCTTTGATCGCCTATGAAAGGTCCGGCTCCGGACAAGGAGCGCCAATGGTCTCTTTCGTGCCTCAACGAAAAGCCTCAGCAGGAGGCGCCAACGGCACGGCATCGGGGCAAATCAAAAACAACGGGAGGACGACGTGAGAGTCGAAGTCTACAATCTGCTGGCGGCCAGAGCCGGCCGCCGCAACTTCATGAAGGGCGCTGCCGCGCTCGCCGCCGGCACGGCCCTCTCGAGCAGTTTTATGGGGCGCGCCTTCGCGCAGGCCGCCGAGATGAGCGCCGAGGAAAAGGACCTGCGCAAGCAGATCCTGCAGATCCCGGGCGTTGGCAAAGGATCGCCGACCGACGCGGATTGGCAGAAGGTTGGCGAGCTCTGCCTCGGCCCCACCAAGCAGAACGTGCAGCAGGGCGAGTTTGCCGGCGTCGAGCTGACCTTCATGGGTCTCAACAACCAGAACCTGCACAACTTCCTGTTCCGCGGCTTCCTGAAGCCGTGGGAGGCCTATACCGGGGCCAAGCTCAACTGGATCGACCTTGCTCAGGCCGACTACAACGCCCGCCTGCAGCAGTCGATCGCCACCAATACCGTGGACTTCGACATCATTGAGATGGGCGCGCCCTTCGAGGGCGATACCGCCGGCCGCGGCCTGCTCGACGAGATGCCGGACTGGGTCGCCACGCAGATCGACTCCAAGGATCTGGTGGGCTACCTGCAGCCGCCGGTCGGCACTTGGGGCGGCAAGACCTATCGCATCAATATCGACGGTGACACCCACACCTTCGCCTATCGCAAGGACTACTTCGGGGATGGTTCCATCAGCGGCATGAAGGATGTCCCCACGCACTGGGAAGACATCTCGGAGATGTCCAAGGCCCTCAAGGGCAAGACCGATCCGCTGACCAAGGCCCCGGCCTACGGCTTCCTCGATCCCCTGAAGTATCAGTGGGGCGGCTTCGGCTTCTACTTCCTCGAAGACCGCGCCTCGGCCTATGCCAAGCATCCCGATGACCCGGCCTGGCTCTTTGACCCCGACACCATGAAGCCGAGGGTGAACAATCCCGCCTGGGTGCAGGCCATTCAGGATGTGCTCGACCTCGTCGCGGCCGGCGCCTACCCGCCCGATCAGGTCAATGCCGACCCCAACACCACGGCGTTCTCGCAGTTCCTGGGCGGCACCGGCGCGGCGCTCACATGGTGGGGCGACGTGGGCTCCAACGCCCGCACGTCCGACACCTCGGTCGTGGGCGACGTCGTGGGCTTCTCGATCAATCCCGGCGCCAAGAAAGTTTACAACTCAAAGACCGGCGCCTGGGAGGACAAGGAGAACTTTGCGCCCAACCTCGCCTACCTCGGCTGGGGCGTTTACGTCACGAGCCGCGTCTCCGGCGATGAGAAGAAGCGCAAGGCAGCCTGGTCGGCGGCGGCGCACCTGGGCGGCAAGGACCTGTCGCTGTGGACCGCGGCCTACCCGTCGGGCTTCCAGCCCTACCGCAACTCGCACTTCAACTACGACGAGTGGGAGGCGGCCGGCTACGATCGCGCTTTCGTCGAGGATTATCTGAGCTCCAACCTCGACAGCTACAACCATCCCAACGGCGCCATCGAGCCGCGCATTCCCGGTATCTTCCAGTACTACTCGATTGCCGAGGATGAACTGGTGAAGGGCGTGACCGGCCAGTACAAGACGGCCCAGGAGACGGCCGACGCCATTGCTGCGGCCTGGGAAAAGATCACCGACCAGATCGGTCGCGACAACCAGATCAAGCTCTACAAGGCGTCCTTGGGCCTGTCGGGCTGACGCTTTCGCCCCGCGCGGGCGGGCGCTAGTGTGACCGGGCCGGCGGATGAGCCGCCGGCCCTTGTTATTCGGGGGCAGACTGAAGGCGCATGGTCAGCGGGGGAGCCGACATCTCGGACGAAGCGCATTCCGGTTATCTTGATCGGTCGACCGCCAGCCGCCGCCGCAACGGCCAGTTGATCCTGCTTGGGGCAAGCGCGCTCGTCGTCCTCGTTCTCATGCTGCAGGTGACCGACGCCACCGGATTGGTGCATCTGGGCCTGACCGATTGGCGTCCGCTGCTCTTTGCCTATGTCGTCTGGAGCATCGCGCTCTGCATCCGGCAGGTGATGGTCCACGGCGAGAAGGGCCGGCGCGCCCTGTTCGTTCTGCCCGCCGCGCTGTTCACCCTCGCCATGGTGGTGTTCCCGATGATCTTCGGGATCAGCCTCGCCCTTTCCGACTGGAACCTTGCTTCGTTGACCGGCGGACGCTTCAACGGGCTCGACAATTTCTATCAGATGCTGCGCGACCCGTTCTACTGGAACGCGCTGCGCAACATGGTCTTCTACGTGCTGATGGTGCTGGTTGAATATGCCATCGCCTTCGGACTTGCTCTGCTGCTCAATGCCGACATCAAGGGCCGCCGCTTCTTCCGTATCGCCTTCCTTCTGCCCCTCATGCTCTCGCCGGTCGCGGTATCATGGATGATCGGCAAGTCCATGATGGAAATCCGGTTCGGACCGCTGGCGCGGCTTGCCCGCACGCTCGGCTGGTCGAATCCGCAATTCTTCACCGATCCCTGGATGGCGCGGTTCATGATCGAAGTGATGGACGCATGGACGTTCATTCCATTCATCATGATCATGTTGCTGGCCGGCCTGCAGGCTTTGCCCAGGGAAGTCCAGGAGGCCGCGCGGGTCGACGGCGCCAGCGCCTGGCAGGGCTTCTGGCAGATCACCTTCCCGTTGATGCTCCCGGTATCGCTGACCGCCATCATCATCCGCATCATCTTCAAGCTGAAGATCGCCGACATCATCATCAACGTCACCTCCGGTGGCCCGGGGGGCGCGAGCGACTCGGTCACAAGCTTCATCTATCGCGTGTATCGGGATCGCTCGAACGTGGGCTACGGGACCCTGCTGGCGTTTGTCTATCTGATCATCATCATTGTCTTCATCACCGTGCTGCTCAACCTCGTGAGCAGGCGCATGCAGAAGATCGCGTGAACCCATGGCAATAAGCGCAACCGCCGATGCCCTGAACGCCGCGCGCAGTGAAGCGCGCTTCCGCGCCATCCAGGTCTTCGGCCGCATCGGCGTCTACGGCCTGCTGGTCATCTGGACGATCGTCTGCCTGTTCCCGATCTACTGGACGCTGACCACGTCGCTGAAGCTCCCGCCCAACGTCATGCAGGGCCACTTGATCCCGTGGGTCGGCGGCTTCGAGCCCAGTTGGCGTGGCTGGCAATCGCTGGGCCTGTCGCCCGACACGATCTTCGGCGTCTCGACCGTTCGAGACGAATTCGTCAAGCGCTTTACCAACTCGGCCGTCATCTCGCTTGGCGCATCCGTGCTGGCCATCGTTCTGGGCTCGCTCGCAGCCTACGGGCTGAGCCGCTTCGAATACAGATTCACCTACATGAAGAACTCCGACATCTCGTTCTTCTTCGTGAGCCAGCTCATCCTGCCGCCTGTCGTCCTCGCGCTGCCTTTCCTGGTCCTCTACAAGGCGCTGGCGCTTCTCGACACGCAGATCGGCCTGATCCTGCTCTATACGCTCTCGGTCATGCCGATTGTCATCTGGATCATGCGCGACCAGTTCGACACGATCCCGCGCGAACTCGACGAGGCGGGGCTGGTCGATGGTCTATCCTCCTGGGGCGTCTTCCTGAGGTTGATCATGCCCATCGCGCTGCCGGGCATGGTCGCCGCGTTCATCCTTTCGCTCATTCTGTGCTGGAACGAATATTTCTTCGCCGCTCTGCTCACCAGCACCAACGCCAACACCTTGCCCGTCATGGTCGCCAGCCAGACCGGATCGCAGGGCATAAACTGGGGCTCGATGGCGGCTCTTTCCACCGCCGCCATCCTGCCGCTTGTCCTCATTGGCGTCTTCCTCGAACGCTACATCATCAAGGGTTTGACCGCCGGCTCGGTAAAGTAGCGGGGCGCGAGTATCGCCGTCAGCCCCGCATCAGATCCTTGGTGCGCTCATAGAGTTCGCGAAACACATGGTAGCCGCGATCGTACAGTGACGATCGCGAGGCATCGGGCCGGATCTGCGTGGCGATCGGGTTCCATCGGTCGATGGCGCTGCGCTCAACGTCGCCGATGGCCAGCGCCGCGAGGAAGGCATCTCCATACGACGCGCCGATCGTCCTCTCGCGCACGATCTGCGTGCGGCCGGTGATGTCTGACGTCGCCTGCCCCCACACCGAATTCTTGATCCCGCCGCCAGCCGCGAAGATGCGCTGCGGCGGCACGCCAGCATCCTCGTAGGTCTCGAACACGTGCCGCGTTCCGTAGGCGATCCCCTCGAACACCGCGCGATAGATGTCTGCCCGTGTGTGCGTGAGATCGAGCCCGAAGATGACGCCCTTGGCCTGTGTATCGTGAATCGGTGTCCGCTCGCCTGAAAAGTAGGGCAGCAGTACCACACCCCGGGCGCCTGGCGGGGAACCGGCCGCTTCGGCTGCGAGCGCGACGACCGCCGTATCCGGGTCGAGTTCCTTGCCGAATTGCTCCCGAAACCAATGGCTGAGCGTGCCGCTTGTCGCCAGGCCCGCCAGCGAGGCGTGCTCGCCCGGGAAAAACCACGGCGCGTACCATAGCCGCGCGTCCGGCACGCGCCGATCGGTAACCTCGATAATGAAGATCGTTGAGCCATACATCAGCAGCATGTCGCCCGGCCGGGTGACGCCGACGCTCAACGCCTCTGCTCCGGCATCGATCGTGCCCGCCGTAACCGGCGTGCCCGGCGCAAGCCCGGTTTCCGCCGCGGCAGCGTCTGTCACGCGCCCTGCGATATCGGTAGTCCAAAGCAGGCGCGGCAGCTTGTCGAGGCCAATGATGTCCGATGCCAGTTCGTCGCTCCAGTCGAGCTTGTCGACAACATAGAGCGGGGAGAAGTTTGCCGCCGAATAGTGATCGATCACATATTCGCCGGTGAGCTTGTGAACGAGATAGGTTGTGGATGTCAGCACCTTCGCCGTTCGCGCGAAGAGTTGAGGCCGCTCCTGCTTCAACCAGAGGATCTTGGGACCCACCGATTGCGACGTGAGCGCGTTGCCGCACCGCTCGAGCAGACGGCTCTCCCCGATTCGCTCGGTCAGGGCGACGATCTGCCGGGCCGCCCGGGTGTCCACGCCATAGAGCACGCCGTTCATCAGCGGCTCGCCCGCCGCATCGACAGGCAGCATGCAGGGGCCGATCGCGCTTGCGGCCACCGCGCGGATATCGGCCGGAGCGATGCCGCTTTGCGCAACCAGCGAGTTGCTCAAATAGCAGAAATCGCCCCACCAGTCTTCACGCGGCCGGTGCTCGGCCCAGCCGGGCTGCGGGACCAGCATCCTATGCGGATGCGTCGCGCTGCAGATGATACCGCCCTGCTCGTCGACAAGAACCCCCTTCGACTCGAAGGTTCCGATGTCGATGCCAAGATACGCGCGCATCAGGGGTAGTCGTCGCGATCGAGGCTGAAGTCGCCGTCAATCCGGCGGATACCCTCGACGCACAGTTCGACGAGCGACACCAGGTCGCCCATGTCGCAGCTTTCCAGAGCCGAGTGGCTGTAGCGCATGGGAAAGCCGAGGTCGATCGCGGCAACCCCTTCACCCACGAGCTGCACATAGCTCAGGTCGGTCAGCGCTCCCACATGGGCGCTCCGTTGTAGAGGCAATCCCGCATCGCGCGCGGCGCCCTCGAACAGCTGAACCAGGCCGGGATGCGGGATGACGCCGTTGAGCGTGCCTCGGCCGTGGAAGGAATAAAGGCTCATGGCGGGCCCGCCGCCCAGCCGCACCTCACCTCGCGCCTCCATGTCGGGCGTATCGGTCGCAAGGATCAGGTCGAGCTGGATGGCGATGTCGGGCTTGAGCGCCTGCGCCGCGGTGACGGCGCCACGCAGGTTGAACTCCTCGAGAACGGAGAAGACCAGGTGCACGGTCGGGTGCGCGTCGATCTCGTCGAGTGCCCGGGCGACCTCCAGCATCACGGCGCAGGCGGCGCGATCATCGATCGCGGTGCCGGCGATCCGGTCTCCGGCAAGTGGGACGAAGGTTGGCGCATAGACCACTGGGGTGCCGACATCTATCCCGGCCGCGGCCACCGCGGCGGCGCTGCCCAGTCCGGTGTCGATGAAGATCTCCTGGTAGGGCACCACGCGGTATTTCTCGTCCGGCAGCGTCGCATGATGGCTCTTGTTGGCGATGACGCCGCGCACATCGCGTCCCTCGCCGACCGCCAATAGCACCTCCTGCGCGGCGAGCGCTCGTTCCGGAACGCCGCCGACCCGCTCCACGCGGACAAGCCCGTTTCCTTCGATCTTCCGGACGACGAATCCGAGCTGATCCATGTGCGCGAACAGCATTACGGTTGGAGCGTCGGGCGAGCCTTCCAGGGTCGCCATGAGGTTCCCCAGGCGGTCGGTTCGGGTGGCGATGCCAAGGTCCCCCAGATGACGCTTGATGCGCCGCCGGACCCGCCCCTCGTGACCCGAAAGCCCCGGAATCAGCATGAGCTCGCGAACGAGGCCGGCCAGACGTTCCTTCATCGGCGCGCCTCCCGAACAAGCCGCATGAACTCCCGCGCCCGCTCCGGGTCGACTGCGTTCCACGTATTGCCGTCCACCTTGAGCGAGGATCCGACCACGCAGCCATCCGCGATGCGCAGAACGTCCTTTACCGTTGCGTGCCGGACCCCGGTATTGGCGAGTACCGGCGTTTCGGGCAATGCCGCCTTCACCGCTTCGAGGTCCGCCATCTTCGCCGCCTCGCCCGTGATCGCCCCCGAGACGAGGATCGCGTCGGGGATCGAGGAGAAGACCGCGCTCCGCGCTCGATCGGCGAGCGGCCTCTGATCGAGCGAGTAGGCGAATTCCGCCGACACGTTGTAAAGCAGCAGCAGGTCCTTGCGGCCAAGTCGGTCGCGATAGCGCACGGCCTTGCCGGCGTCCGGAGTCCACGGCCCCATGTCCGAGGCGTAGGTGCCGGTGAAGATTTCCCGCACGAAGGCCGCGCCGGTCGCCGCCGCCAGCGCGATCGAGCTGATCGGATCCCACAGCACGTTGACCCCGAAGGGCACCGCGATCTCGCCCCTGAGCTGGCCGATCAGCGCCGCCATCGTCGCGGTCGACGCAACATCCACCGCGAACTCGTATGGCCGGTCGTTCTCGTTGCCGAACATGACGGCGTCGAATCCGGCGGCCTGCAGCGCGAGAAGGTCGGCCCGCGCCCGCTCCAGCAGGCCTGCAATGCC
>DASZSH010000074.1:0-7211 GCA_035548755.1 Devosia sp. | reverse complement strand
TTCAACGGCGGCTTCATCGTCGACGGCTTCGCCCGCTACATGAAGTTCCTGGTGCTCGGCGGCTCGGCCTTCACGCTGATCCTGTCGACCTCGACCGCAAGACCCTTCGGCCTCGACAAGTTCGAATACGCGATCCTCGTGCTGCTTGCGACGCTGGGCATGATGGTGATGGTGTCGGCCAATGACCTGATGAGCCTCTATGTCGGCCTCGAGCTGCAGAGCCTGGCCCTCTACGTGGTCGCCGCGCTCAAGCGCGACGACACGCGGGCCACCGAGGCGGGCCTCAAATACTTCGTGCTTGGCGCATTGAGTTCGGGACTGCTGCTTTACGGGGCTTCGCTGGTTTACGGGTTCACCGGGCTTACTCAGCTCGACCAGATCGTGGGCGCCATCACTGCGGGCAGCCGCTCGATCGGGCTCGTCTTCGGCCTTGTCTTCCTTCTTGCGGGCATCGCCTTCAAGATATCCGCGGTGCCGTTCCATATGTGGACGCCGGATGTGTACGAGGGCGCGCCGACCCCGGTGACGGCGTTCTTCGCCGCCGCCCCCAAGGTGGCCGCCATGGCGCTGATTATCCGCGTGGTGACGGTCAGCTTCGGCCCGATCACCCACGATTGGCAGCAGATCGTCATCTTCCTGTCGATCGCCTCCATGGTGCTCGCGGCCTTTGCGGCAATCGGGCAGAACAACCTCAAGCGGCTTCTCGCTTATTCCTCGATCGGCCATGTCGGCTTCGCGCTTGTTGGCCTGAGCGCCGGGACGGCGGTCGGCGTCGAGGGGGTCGCAGTTTACATGGCCATCTATATTGCCATGACGATCTGCATCTTCGCCGCGCTGCTCTCCATGCGCACCGCCGAGGGCTATGTCGAGACGATCCCGCAAATGGCCGGCCTCGCCCAGAAGCGTCCGTTCGTGGCCGCGATCATCGCCATCATCATGTTCTCATTCATCGGCCTGCCGCCGCTGGCGGGGTTCTTTGCCAAGTGGCAGGTGTTCCTGGCGGCGATCGATGCGCATCTTTATGCGCTCGCCATCATTGGCGTGCTCGCGAGCGCCGTGAGCGCCTTCTATTATCTGCGCATCATAAAGGTCATGTATTTCGACGAGCCTGCCAGCGAGTTCGCTGCGGTGCCCGCCGAGCTCAACGCCGTCATGGCGGTCATGGGCTTTCTCGTGGTCACGTATTTCGTTACCGTGGGGTCGCCGCTCTACAGCGCCGCCCACGCCGCGGCTGGAAGCCTGTTCTAATTGGCGCCGTTCTGGCTCGGCCCGATCGCCCGCGGCCGGGGCTACAGGCTCAACGGCTTTGAGGAGGTCGGCTCCACCAGCACGGAAGCCGCGCGGGCGGCGGAGGGCGGGGATGTCGGCGAAGTCTGGTTCGCGGCCCTGAAGCAGACTGCGGGCAGGGGACGACGGGGCCGCCCATGGGAAACCCCGCGCGGCAATCTCGCGGCGAGCCTGATGATCGTGCCGCACTGCGATGCTGCTGTCGCGGCAACCCTGGGCTTTGTCGCGGGAGTTGCGCTCAACCGCGCGCTCGCTGCGGTGCTGCCGCCCGACATCATGCGGCAGGGCGTCGACGGCGCGGAGAGCGGCCGCTATCGCATCGCCCTCAAATGGCCCAACGACCTTCTGGCGGACGGGCGCAAGCTCGCCGGCATCCTGCTTGAGGCGAGCAAACGGCCCGATGGCCGGCTGGCGATCGTCATCGGCTTCGGCGTCAATGTCGTTTCTGCACCCTCGGGGTTGCCTTATCCCGCAACGTCGCTGGCTGCGCTGGGGGCGGACATCTCGGCCGAGGCGATATTTTCCGCGCTCGCTGAAGAGTGGGTCGTCGCCTACGAGCTTTGGGACAATGGCAGCAATGTCGCCGATATTCTCCGCCTCTGGCGCGCATCAGCCGCCGGGATCGGCGCGGAGGTTGCAGTGGCGCACGAGGGGGAAGTCGTGCGCGGCATCTTCGAGAGCATCGATGACAGCGGCCGGCTGATCGTACGCGCAAACGACAACTCGCGCATCGCAATCTCGGCGGGCGATGTCCACTTCGGCGTCACGGCGACCGCGAGGGTGTGATGAGCGGGGCGCAGGGCGACGAACTGGTTTTCGTGCCACTCGGCGGGGTCGGCGAAATCGGCATGAACATGGCGGCCTACGGGTTCGGCCCGCCGAATGCGCGGCAGTGGATCGTGGTCGATTGCGGAGTGACGTTCGCCGGGCCCGCCCAGCCGGGCATCGAGCTCATCATGGCCGATCCCACGTTCCTTGAGAACAATGCGGAGGACGTGCTGGCGCTCATCCTGACTCACAGCCACGAAGATCACTACGGGGCGGTGCTCGACCTGTGGCCGGAGTTCGACCGGCCGGTCTATGCGACAGCCTTCACTGCGGCGATGCTGAGCGCCAAGCGCGCTGCGGACAATATCGTCGACGATGTCGCGGTGCGACCCATGCAGGTGGGCAGGCCCTTCACCATCGGGCCATTCACCATCGAAGCGATCAATGTCGCCCATTCGATCCCCGAAAGCTGCGCGCTCGCGATCACGACGGCGGCAGGGCGGGTCATTCATACGGGGGATTGGAAGCTCGATCCGCGCCCCATCGCGGCCCCGCCGACCGACGAGGCGCGCTTTCGGGCGCTGGCGGCCGAAGGCATTCCCGTCGCGCTCGTATGTGACAGCACCAATGCCCTCAAGGACGGCGAGAGCCCCAGCGAGGACGAGGTATCGGCGACGCTGGCGGCGCTCATCGCCGAGGCGCCGCACCGCGTGGCGCTCACGACCTTCGCCTCCAATGTCGGACGCGTGATCTCGATCGCGCGGGCTGCCGAGAGGGCCGGGCGGCAGGTTGTGATGTCGGGGCGGGCCCTGCACCGGATCACCGCCATCGCGCGCGAGCTGGGCATGCTCGAGGGCATTCCGCCGTTTCTCGATCAGGACGCGTTCAAGACGCTGCCGCGCGACAAGGTGGTGGTCCTGTGCACCGGGAGCCAGGGCGAGCCGCGTGCGGCCATCTCCCGCATTGCCCGCGGCGAGCATCCGGCGATCGACCTCAATGCTGGCGATCGGGTGATCTTTTCGAGCTGGGCCATCCCGGGCAATGAGCGTGAGGTCATCGATATCCAGAACATGTTCATCGACCGCGGCATCGAGGTCATCACGCAGCACGACGGATTGGTCCATACCACGGGGCACCCGCGCCGCGAGGAGCTCAAGCGCCTCTACGACTGGCTGAAGCCCGTGACGCTCGTGCCCGTGCATGGCGAGGCCGCGCATCTCGAGGCGCATGCTGCGCTCGGACGCCAGCATGGCATCCCCAACGTCGTTCATGCGCGCAATGGCGACATGGTGCGGCTGTTCCCCGACGTCATGCATTTTCCCGGCGAGGTGCGTACGGGAGAGCTTTACCTCGACGGCAATATTCTGTGCACGCCCGAGGAGTCCGGGGTGAAAGCGCGCCGCCGGCTGAGCTTTGGGGGCCATATCGTGGTCAGCGTCGTTGTGGACGGGCGGGGCGGCATCGTGTCTGGGCCGGACATCGCGATCGAAGGGCTGCCCGAGGTCGAGGACGACGAAGAGTCGGTCGAGCATATCGTTCGCAGCGCCATCAACGGGGCCCTGCGCTCGATTCCGCCCAAGCGCCGCGCCGATCCTGAACTGGTGGACGCCGCCCTGCAGCGCGCAGTGCGCGGTGAGGTCACGGCCTGGTGGGGCAAAAAGCCCAATGTGACGGTGTTCGTGCACCGGATATAGCGGCTCAGTCCCACGGGCCGTCCGCGCGCAGAATCAAGGCGTCCGCAAGGCCGAGATATGCGATGCTGCCGTCATGATTGCTCCGGCGACCTTCTTTGCCATCTACTTTGTCGTCTGGTGGATCTGCCTGTTCCTGGTGCTGCCCTTCGGGGTCAAGAACCAGGTCGATACCGGCAGTTATATCCAGGGCACCGAACGCGGCGCGCCCCTTGCGCCAATGTGGTGGCGGCGCGTGCTCTGGACCACGCTGCTCTCCATCCCGATGACGGCTATCCTGTTGTGGGCTTTGAGCAATCCATGGCTCCAGGAGTACTGGAGCTAGCCTTGTGGCGAAAAGAAAAGCAGGGCGCGAGGCCCTGCTGGGAATAGTTTGACGACAATACGCTGGTCTTAGGCACGCTATGAAGCGGCGGCCAGCGCTCCTCCCTTGACGTTGTCGACGTCCGGCGGCTTCGGCGCCGCCTGTAATTGATTGCGGGGGACGGTAACAACTCGCATTGGGGCTGTCACCTAGATTCTGCGACCATTTTGCGGTCCGGCCCTCGCTGGACACCGCTTGACCGATGGGCTCTCACTGGGGCACCCAAGGCGGCCGATTCGACCGGTTTCGTCGGGGTTCCAAGGGGTTTGAATGCGTCTCAGCCGCTATTTCCTGCCACTACTTAAGGAATCGCCCAAGGAAGCCGAGATCGTCTCGCACCGCCTGATGCTGCGCGCTGGCATGATCAAGCAGCAGGCCGCCGGCTCCTATTCCTGGCTGCCGCTGGGCCTGAAGGTGCTCCAGAAGGTGATCCGGATCGTCGAAGAGGAGCAGAACCGGTCCGGGGCTATCGAACTGTTGATGCCCACGCTGCAATCGGCCGACCTATGGCGCGAATCCGGGCGCTACGACGCCTACGGCGAGGAAATGCTGCGCCTCAAGGATCGGCACAAGCGCGACATGCTCTATGGCCCCACCAACGAGGAGATGATCACCGACATCTTCCGGACGTATGTCCACTCATACAAGGACCTGCCGCTCAATCTCTACCATGTGCAGTGGAAGTTCCGCGACGAGGTGCGGCCGCGCTTCGGAACCATGCGAAGCCGCGAATTCCTGATGAAGGACGCCTATTCGTTCGATCTCGATTTCGAGGGCGCGCAGCAGGCCTTCTACCGCATGTTTGTGGCCTATCTGCGCACCTTCCATCGCATGGGCCTCGTCGGCATCCCGATGCGTGCCGACTCCGGCCCGATCGGGGGCAATATGAGCTATGAGTTCCACGTCCTCGCCGAAACCGGCGAGAGCGCGGTGTTTCTGCATGCCGACCTTGTCGATAAGCCGATCCCGCCCATCGATACCGATTTCCGCTCCGATCTCTCGCCGATCTTCAGGGACTGGACATCGCTCTACGCGGCGACCGACGAAATGCTCGACGAGGCCGCGTTCAAAGCGCAGGTGCCACCCGACAAGCAGCTTTCGGCGCGGGGCATCGAGGTCGGCCACATTTTCTACTTCGGCACGAAATACTCCGAGCCCATGAAGGCGACTGTCACGGGGCCGGACGGCAAGGAGATCACCGTGCATATGGGCAGCTACGGCATCGGCCCGACGCGGCTGGTGCCGGCGGTCATCGAGGCGAGCCATGACGACAGCGGCATCATCTGGCCGGTGAGCGTGGCCCCGTTCGAGGTTTTGCTCATCAACCTCAAATCGGGCGACGCAGCCACCGACGCCGCATGCGACGCTCTGTACCGCGAGCTCGCGGCAGCGGGGCTCGACGCGCTCTATGACGACAAAGACCAGCCGGCAGGCGCCAAGTTCGCCGCGGCGGACCTGATCGGCGTTCCCTATCAGGTGATCCTGGGGCCGCGCGGCCTCAAGGACGGACAGGTCGAGCTCAAGCATCGCAAATCCGGGGCGCGCGAGACGCTGCCTCTGGGCGCCGCGGTCGCCCGGCTCAAGGCGCTGGTCGAACCCGAAAGGCGGGACCGAGTGTGAGCCAGCCGGCGGCCGCCCAGAGCCAGCAGACGGCCGGCCCGTTTTCGCGCTTCGAGTGGATGCTCGCGGGGCGGTATCTGAGGTCGCGCCGGCGCGACACCTTCATCTCGGTCATTTCGGCCCTGACGCTGATCGGGGTGGCGCTCGGTGTCGCCACGCTGATTGTCGTGATGTCGGTGATGAACGGCTTCCGCGACGAGTTGCTGACCAAGATCCTCGGCCTCAACGGCCACTTCACGGCCTATCCGATCGATGCCAAGTTCACCGACTACGACGAGACCGCCACGAAGCTCGAGAAGGTGAATGGCGTCCTCTACGCCATTCCCTATGTCGAAGGGCAGGCGCTCGCCTCGGGTCAGCAGGAATCGACCGGCGTTTCGGTGCGTGGCATCTCGGCGGCCTCCATCGACAAGCTCAAGCTGCTCAAGCAGGGCGCCGTGCTGGGCGGTTGGGACCAGTGGGACCAGTCGAGCGGCATCGCCATCGGTCAGCGGCTTGCCGAGAAGCTGGGCGTTTCGATCGGCGACCAGGTAACGATCGTCAATCCCAACGGAGCCAACACGCCGTTCGGCAAGACGCCGCAGATCAGGAGCTATCCGGTCAACGTCATCTTCAACCTCGGCATGGTCGAATTCGACAGCTTCTACATCTACATGCCCATGAAGCTCGCGCAGACCTACTTCAAGCTCTACGAGGATGTGCTCAAGCCGGGCGTCGCCCCGCCTGGACCCGACGCGACCGATGCCCAGATCGATGCCGCCTATCAGCGGCAATACCAGGCGTCCGCCATCGAGATCTTCATCGACAACCCCGACAATGTCGCCGCCGTGCGCGACCGCATCGGCCAGCAGGTCGACCGGCCGCTCATCCTTTATGACTGGCAGCAGCGCAACGAGACGTTCTTTTCCGCCCTGCAGGTCGAGCGGGTGGTGATGTTCGTGATCCTGTCCATGATCATTCTGGTTGCTGCGTTCAACATCATTTCGTCCCTCATCATGCTGGTGAAGGACAAGGGCAGTGACATCGCGATCCTCAGGACCATGGGGGCGACGCGCGGATCCATCATGCGCGTATTCTCAATGACGGGCACTGCGATCGGGGTCGGCGGCACGCTGATCGGGCTCGTGCTCGGACTGGTGGTTGCATCCAACGCGGAGACCCTGCGCGCATGGGTGTCCAGTCTCACCAACGTGCCGATCTTCCCGCCCGAGGTCTTTTTCCTATCGAGCCTTCCCTCCAAGATCGATCCAACCGAGGTGACGGTGGTGGCCGGCCTGGCGCTGGGCCTCAGCTTCCTCGCCACGCTCTACCCCGCCTGGCGGGCCGCCCAGTACGACCCAGTCGAGGCGCTGCGCTATGAATGAGCCGCATCTGAGGCTCAGCAAGGTCCACCGGCATTTCGGCAAGGATGAAACGCTGGTGCGCGTCCTGGAAGCTGCCGATCTCAGCGTCCAGGGGGGCGAGCTGGTGGCCATCGTCGC
>DASZSH010000073.1:0-6642 GCA_035548755.1 Devosia sp. | reverse complement strand
CGACCTCCCAGGCCCTCGAGATGTACAAGCAGATCATTGTCCTCAATCTCGGCGCGAGCCGCCCCCGCCATCACCGCATCGGCTGCGGCGCGTTCCCGCTCGATAAAGCGCAGAGCCTCGGGGCCAAGCGGGGGATCGTGGCCTGGATCGGCATATCCAACCATGCCGTCCGCACTGAGGGCGACCTTCAGAGTAACGAAGGGCCGCCCGCGCGCCAGCCGGAACACGTAGCCCTCGCTGAGTGCGCGCGAGGGCGCATGATCGAGACACAGGGTGTCCACGCCCGCTTCGGACAGGGCTGCCAGCCCCCTTCCGGAGTGTTCCGGATCGGGATTGAGCAGGCCCGTGACAACGCGCGCGATGCCTGCGTCGGCGATCGCCCGCGTCACGGGGGCGAGCGTGGTGTAGTGGGCAGCCGGCTCCATGGTCACATAGAGGGTGCGCCCGTGCGTCAGCCCTTCGGCGTCGCTGAGCGCCAGGAGCTCGGCCTGCGCGCCGCCGCGTGGCGGCGTGCTGGCGCGTCCCACCATGGCTTGCCGCTCGGGGTCGACCACAATCGCGCCCACCGCCGGACTTACGCCCGTCGTACCAAGGACCGGCAGGGCGAGCCTGGCGGCGGCGTCCAGCCAGCGCAGGTCGGTGGAATACGATTCCGTCAATCGTCGTCTTCGGCCAGGGTCGGGCCACCGTCCCCCAGCTCGCTCAGGAAGGAGCGAAAGTCGTCGGCCTTGCCGAAATTCTTGTACACGGAGGCGAAGCGGACGAACGCCACATCGTCGAGCCCCTTCAGGCCCTCCATGACGAACTGGCCGATCTGCTCGGAGGTGATCTCAACCTCGCCCAGGCTTTCGAGCTGTCGCACGACGCCGGAGATCAGGCGCTCCACGCGCTCGGGAGCAACATCGCGCTTGCGCAGCGCCGTGTTGATCGAGCGGGCCAGCTTGTCGCGATCGAAGGGGACCTTGCGCCCCGACTTCTTGATGACGGTGAGCTCGCGCAGCTGCACGCGCTCGAATGTGGTGAAGCGGCCGCCGCAGCTCGGGCAGATGCGGCGGCGCCGAATGGCGCTCGAATCTTCGGTCGGACGGCTGTCCTTGACCTGGGTATCATCGTTTCCGCAGTAAGGGCAGCGCATCGGCCCGCATCAATCCTGATAGATCGGGAAACGGGCAGTCAGCGCCCTCACCTTGTCGCGCACCTGCGATTCGACCGCGGCGTTCCCCTCGTCGGAATTGGCCGCCCGCAGGCCGTCGAGCACCTCAACAATCATTTCGCCGATCTGGCGGAATTCGGCCTCGCCGAAACCGCGCGTCGTGCCGGCGGGCGTTCCCAGGCGCACGCCGGAGGTGACGAACGGCTTCTCGGGGTCGAACGGAATCCCGTTCTTGTTGCAGGTGATGCTGGCGCGGCCCAGGGCCGCCTCGGCGCGCTTGCCGGTGGCATTCTTTGGCCGCAGGTCCACGAGCATCAGATGATTGTCGGTGCCTCCCGATACGACGTCGAGCCCATGCTCCATCAGCGTGGCCGCCAGCGCCTTGGCATTGGCGACGACCTGCCGCGCGTAGGACTTGAACTCGGGCTGCAGGGCCTCCTTGAGAGCCACCGCCTTGGCGGCGATGACATGCATGAGCGGCCCGCCCTGCAGCCCGGGGAACACGGCCGAGTTGATCTTCTTGGCGATCTCCTCGTCGTTGCACAGGATCATGCCGCCACGCGGACCGCGCAGGGACTTATGGGTGGTGGTCGTGACCACGTGAGCATGCGGCACCGGCGAGGGATGCACACCGCCAGCCACAAGCCCCGCAATGTGGGCCATGTCGACCATGAGGTAGGCGCCCACCGCGTCGGCAATTTCACGGAAGCGCTTCCAGTCCCAGATGCGCGAATAGGCGGTGCCGCCGGCAAGAATCAGCCTGGGCTTATGTTCGTGCGCCTTGCGCTCGACCTCGTCCATGTCGAGCAGGTGGTCGTCCTTGCGCACGCCGTAGGAGACGACATTGAACCACTTGCCGGACATGTTGACGGGCGAGCCGTGCGTGAGGTGGCCGCCAGAATTGAGATCAAGGCCCATGAAGGTATCGCCGGGCTTAAGCAGGGCCAGGAACACGGCCTGGTTCATCTGGCTGCCGGAGTTGGGCTGGACGTTGGCGAAGCCGGCGCCAAAGAGCTGCTTGGCCCGCTCGATGGCGAGGGTTTCGGCGACGTCCACGAATTGGCACCCGCCATAATAGCGCTTGCCCGGGTACCCCTCGGCATATTTGTTGGTCATGATCGAGCCCTGCGCCTCGAGCACCGCCTTGGAGACGATGTTCTCGGAGGCAATCAGCTCGATCTCGTGCTGCTGCCGGCCCAGTTCGTTGCGGATCGCCTCGGCGATTTCGGGATCGGTTTCGGCGAGTGCGGCCGAAAAGAAGCTCGGAAAGAGCGGAACTGTCGCGGCGGCGCTCATGGGCGTTCCCCGTGCTGGATGCTGGGCAGGCAGGTTCGGCAAGGCGTTGGCTTTATCACGCGTGAACGCGCGATTCCAAGGCTGCGGGCGGAACCGGACGAAGGGTCGCTGGCAAAGGACATTTTGGGCTCCCGGCTGGAGTTCGAGGGTGCCCAGGCGAGCGGCATCTACGTTCGCGTTCCCCGATGGTGCTCCATCCGATCTCGCCAGTCGCGCGAACCGAAGCAATATGAACGACTTCGCCGCAGGGCGGAAGAGGCTTCTGCGGGAACGAGTCGCCGGCCAGGGAGTTTGGGAGGCATCGGGTTGACGCAGCGCTGCCGCCGGCGGCGCGCGAGAGCTCGGAAAAATGCTCAGACCATAAGAAGATCAAGGAGATCACGATGTTCATCACCCCCTTCATGGCCGCCGTCCTGGTCGGCACCTTCTGGGCGGGCGTCGGCACGGCGGCCGTCGTCAATCACGATGGCTTGTTCATGCATCCGGCCGCCCGTCAGGACGTGGTCATCAGCGCCACGACCGACGACCACATTGCGGCCTGCCAGGCCCGCTATCGTTCCTATGACGAGAGCACCGACAGCTATATCAGCAGCCGCGACGGCCAGTGGCACAAGTGCATGCTCTGACGCCCAGGCGGAATGCCTGAAGGGTCCCGCGCCGGAGCGGGGCCCCCTTTCAGTCCTCGGGCCTGAGGAAGGCCGCAAGCCGGCCCCCCGCTGGCACCAGCGCCGGCCAGGTTGCGGCATCAAAATCCAGCACGGCGACGGCCCCGGTGGGGAAGCCCTCGCGCAGTTCGCCCTGCCTGGCCTCCGGGCGGGCGAGCGCCAGCGCCGTGGCGTGGGCTGCCGGGTTGTGTCCCACCAGCATCACCGCCGTGGCGCCCTCCGGCTCGAAGCGCACGATGTCGAGATAGTCGACATCGATGCGGTCGTAGAGCTCGGGGAGAATGCGCACCTCGGGCTCGTGCGGCCACGATGCCAGCAGCAGCTCCATGGTCTCACGCGCGCGGGCGGCGTCCGAACAGAGAACGAGCGACGGCAAGACCCCCTGCCCTCCGAGCCTTCGCCCCATCCGCGATGCGGCGCGGCGGCCACGGTCGCTGAGCGGCCGATCGCGGTCGCTGCCGCCCGGGGATATCGGCGCCGCCTTCGCATGACGCACAAGCAGCAGGCGCAGGCTCACCCGGCCGGGCCCTGTTCGAGCCGACGCTTCAGCTTGGCGAGCGCAAGATTCTGCATCTGAATCTGGCTCGCCGTCACCGGAGCGATGACAATCACCTCGGTCCCCGTCCTGCTGTCGATCGCGGCGACCCGCATCTGTCCGCCGATCTGGGTGAACTCGAAATAGACGTCAGCGCGGCCGGAGGGGTTTCCGCTGCCGCGCCCCGCGGGCATCAGGCCGTTGTCGTGTCGACCAGCCCCTGGGCATCGAACTTATAGACATCATCTCGGAAGCTGACGATGCCGTTCCGGTTCGCCCAGGCGCTGACATAGGTGGTGTGGATGGGGGTCGGGCTCTTGAGGTTCACGTCGAGCCGCTCGTTGGAGTTGAACACGGCGTCGACCGCCTCCTGGTCCCAGCCGCCATTTGGTCCCAAAAGCCAGGTGACCAACTCATCGACGCCTTCGACGCGCACGCAGCCTGAGGAGTGGAAGCGCGCGTTCTCGGCGAACAGCGACTTGCTGGGCGTGTCGTGGAGATAGACGTCGAACTTATTGGGGAAGTTGATGCGGCAGTGGCCGAGGGAGTTCTCGGCGCCGGGGTCCTGGCGGAACGAGTAGTTCACCGCGTCATCGGTGTGCCAGTCGATGTCAGTGGGCATCACCTCGTTGCCCTTGGCGTCGTAGATGTGAATGTTGAACTTGGTGAGATAATCCGGATCGTCGTTCATGTACTGGATCAAGTCCTTCTCGATCAGGCTCTTGGGGACGTGCCAGTATGGATTGAAGTTCACCTGCTGGATCTTGGAATCGAGGATCGGGGTGGGCCGGTCGATGCGACCCACCACGGCGGTGTGGCGCTGCGCCACCTGCCCGCCCTCGACCGCCTCGATGGAGGCGGCCGGAATGTTCACCACGACATAACGGTCGGCCGTGAGGTTGCCGGCCACCGCCTGCACGCGCAGCAGGTTGAGCTGCAGCTGGTTCAGCCGTTCCTCCGCGCTCACCTGGAGCGCGTAGAAGGTGGGCTCGTCGATCTTGCCGTTGGGGATGATGCCATGGCGGACCTGGAAACGGCGGACAGCCAGGTCCGTGTCGTCATCGAAGTGATCGTTGGGGTGCTGCGCCGCGGGCATGTCGCCGACGAGCATGAGATGGCGCTTGAGATCGGTGACGACCCGGCCGTCCTTGCCGTTCTGCAGGTTGTAGGTCTGCCGCGACGGCGGCTGCCAGCCGCCCTGCTGCACCACCTGCGTGTAATAGGCGATGGCATTCTGGATGTTGTTGGCCGTATCGAAGCTCAGGATCGGCTCGGGCGTATCGATGGTCGCGAGCGCGGCGGCCGTGTTCTTGTCGGGGTCCACCTGTTTCTTGCGCGCATTGCGCGCGAGGATGTCCCAGATCGAATCGGAGCTGTCGTCGGCCCGCACCGCCGGGGCGAACGCGGCAGACGCGGCCATGGCCGCCGCCGAGGTCAAGAGCTTGCGCCGGGTCAAAGGCATGCCGTCACCGTCATTGGACATCAAAAGTATCATTGCCCTCGGCCAGCCGACAACGCCGGTCAACGAGCTGTGAAACGCGGGGATACCCGGGAACAAGCAGGGAGGCCGCGAGGAATCCTCGTTACAGAGGTTCTATCGGGGTTTGCGGCGCAAATAAGAAACGCCGGCGCGACCGGCCGGCGTTTGCGCGAGATTGTGACCCTGGCGCCACAAAGGCGCGCGGCGGGTCAGAGCTTGTAGAGGATCTGGTCGACCCAGAAGCGTTCGAGACGTCCCAGCGCCTTGTTGAGGCCCTCGAAGGCGGCCGCATCGAGTCCGCCGACCTTGTCGATGGACTTGAGGTGCCGGTCGTAGAGCTCGTCGATCACCTCGGCGACTTCCTCGCCCTTGGGTGTGAGCCGGATGCGGACCGAACGGCGGTCGGCGCGGGAGCGCTCCTGATAGATGTAGCCGGTCTCGACCAGCTTCTTGAGGTTGTACGAGACGTTGCTGCCCAGATAGTAGCCGCGCGAGCGCAATTCGCCGGCGGTCATCTCGGCATCGCCGATGTTGAACATCAGCAGCGCCTGAACGGGATTGATGTCGTCCCACCCCATGCGGTCGAATTCGTCCTTGATGAGGTCGAGCAGGCGGCGGTGCAGCCGCTCCACACGGCTCACGGCCTCGAGATATTGCGGCTTCAGGCTGCCCGCACTGCCCGGCGCCTCCGCCTCGACGGCGTTGGATTTGGTTGCCATTGTTGCCTCGCTGTTGTCACGTCCGGGCGTTTTCCGCCTCTCATGGGGCCAATCTAGCCCGACCCAAATAAGATCGACTTAAGCGGAACGCTTAAGATCATCTTACTGAAAATGTTCGGGATTTTTGCCTTACGAGGGGTTACCGCAGGGGCGAAAATGGTAACCTAAACGAGCCGTTTTCAGTCGTGGGCGCGCTGGCGCATCCTCAACGAGAGCACGAAGATCACGATGATCGAAATCAGCAGCACCAGGCGTACGGCAAAGCCGAGCGCGCTCATCTGCACGTCGGGGCTGCGGAAGAGGTACATGAGGAGCTCGACGCCTGTGGCTCCCACCAGCAGCACCGCGCCCCAGCTCGCCCGGATCCACAGGCCGACCGCGGCGAACAGCCGAGACAGAGCGAAGATCGACAGGTAGACAAAGCCCGTCACCCCGAGAATGTCGATCGGGCTGCGACTGCCGTCGGATACTCCGAGCAATCTCGCGGCGTCGCTGAGCCCCAGCAGCAGGGCGATGATGGCGACGATGCGGACGTAGCGGCCGGCGATGGGCGACTTGAAGTCCATCGGCGAGGATTAAAGCGGGCGGAGCGACGCGACAAGCGGGCGCTTTCAGCCGTGAACGCCGCCTGATAGAGGAGCGCCCATGACCGACTGGCCCAAATACGACATGGAATTCCTCAACGGCCGCCGGCAGAGGCGGCTGCGCCGCACGGGCTGGATGCGCGAGCTGGTTCGGGAAACGACCTTGACCCCGGCCGATCTGATCTGGCCGCTGTTCATCATCGAGGGCAG
>DASZSH010000072.1:0-14412 GCA_035548755.1 Devosia sp. | reverse complement strand
CGGGAATTCCCATTGTCGAGGTTGTCTCGCCTTTCGGGTCGGGATATTAGGTCAGTGAATCTGACATAAATGACCTCTGGCGAAGACATTCTGTCATGGATGCGACGACCTTCACGGCGTTTCTCGCCGCAGCAATCCCCGGCTTCTTCACGCCGGGCCCCAACAACCTCATGCTGATGGCCTCGAGCGCGAAGTTCGGATTCCGCAAGACGGTGCCGCACGGGCTTGGGGTGGCGATCGGCTTTGCCCTGATGGTCGTGCTGGTGGGCCTGGGGCTGGGGGAGGCCTTCCGTTACCTGCCGTGGCTCGAGCCGGTGCTCAAGGTCCTGGCCGCGATCAACCTGCTCTATCTCGCCTGGACGCTGCTGGGGCTCAAAATCAAGGAGCAGGGGGCGGGGGAGCGGCCGCTCACCTTCCTCGAAGGGGCCGGATTCCAGTGGATCAACCCCAAAGCCTGGGCCCTGGCGGTCAGTTTCGCGGCGATGGTGGTGGATGCCGGCGCCGGGCGCTATCCCGGCCTGGGGATACTGGGCATTTCGTGCCTTGCCATCGGGGCGGTCTCGGCGCCGACCTGGATGCTGTTCGGCGACCGGCTCGAAAAGTTGCTGAAACGGGCCGGCGGCGAGCGCTTCCTCGGACTTGTCATGGCCGTTCTGGTCGTCGCTTCGGTGGTCCTATTCTTTATCTGACCGGATCGGGCTAAGGTCCGTCTCCCTTTGCGGCAGGACGGTTCGATGGGTGATTCCGCCGAGGACGGCAACGTGCGGCACGTACGGACACTGTTCATGTCCGACGTGCATCTGGGCATGCGGCCGACGCGGATCGCCCAATGCGTCGATTTCCTGCGCCACCACGAGGCGGAAACCATCTATCTCATCGGCGACATCCTGGATGGATGGCGCCTCGCCAAGAGCTGGTACTGGCCGCCGATCTATACCGAGTTCGTCGAGGAGCTGCTGGCCAAGGCGGCCCGCGGCACGCGCATGGTGGTGCTGCCGGGCAATCACGACGAGTTCCTGCGCGAATATCTGGGGACCTATTTCGGCGAGGTGGAGTTCGTCGACCGCACGGTTCATACCACGGCGCTCGGACGCACCTACCTCGTCATGCATGGCGACCAGTTCGACGTGGTGGTGGCGCACGCCAAGTGGCTCGCGCATGTGGGCGACTGGGCCTACCGCATGGCGCTCAGGGTCAATATCGGCATCAACTGGATCCGGCGGCGCCTGCACAGGCCCTACTGGTCGCTGAGCGCCTGGGCCAAGCACAAGGTCAAAAACGCCGTCAGCGTCATCGGCCGTTTCGAGGAGGCGCTGACGCTGGAGGCGCGCGACACGGGCGTCGACGGGGTCATCTGCGGACACATCCACTTTGCCGACA
The DNA here is from genome assembly GCA_035548755.1 of Devosia sp. Lineage (GTDB taxonomy): Bacteria > Pseudomonadota > Alphaproteobacteria > Rhizobiales > Devosiaceae > Devosia_A. The sequence continues at coordinate 13,032 of DASZSH010000072.1, read as the reverse complement.
TGCACGACCGGCTCGGCATCCACTACATCAATACCGGCGACTGGGTGGAGAGCTGCACGGCGGTGTGCGAGACGCATGCGGGCCAGTTCGAGCTGATCAGATGGGCGGCGCAAACGCCGGCGCCTGCCACGCGCCCGCGCCGGGGGCTGCTGCGGCGGGCCAAGACGGCCCCCGAGCAGCGCGCGCCCTCGCCGTAGCGCCCGGTTGTCTTGGCGCGAAGTTGCGGCCATGCTCAGGGCCGGGCGGATTCTTCGCCTGCCGGAGCTTCCTTCAATGACCACCGCCAGCCGCGTCGAGCGCTTCACGCCCGAGCTGCGCGCCTCGCTGTTTCATTTCACGGTGTTTGGAAGCACCGGCGCGGGGTCGGCCTATCTGGCGATCTGGATGAGCGGCAAGGGCCTGAGCTCGGAGCAGATCGGCGTCGTCAACGCGCTGCCGGTGCTCCTGATGCTCGGAGTCAACCTCCTGGTCGGACGCCTCGCCGACAAAGCAAGCGACTGGCGGGTCGCGATCATCATTCTGGCGCTGATCTCAGGGGCGGCGTCGCTGGGCTTCTTCTTGGTCAGCGAGTTCTGGGGCCTGCTGCTCGTCTATACGCTCGCTTCGCTGCCCTCGGGCGCGCTGGTGCCGGTGATCGATGCGGCGACGCTGCGGATGGCCGAACGGCGCGGCAGCGATTTCGGGTCGATCCGCGCCTGGGGAACGGTGGGCTACACGCTGGCATCGGCGCTCACCGGATTTGCCATCGGCTGGCTGGGAGCGGCGGTGTTCGTGCCGATTTTCGTGGGGCTCTCGCTGCTCAGGGCCGTCATGTCGCTGCCCCTGCCGCAGTTCCGGGCGCCCCCGCGCGTGGACCTGCCCGAGGCGCCGCGGGCAAAGCTCGCAAGCTTCATGCGGCCGTGGTTCCTTTTGCCCTGCATTGCCTTCGCTCTCATTCAGGCGACGCACTTCTTCGTGGGCGCGATGGGCGCGCTGGTGTGGAAGATCGACGGGATCGGGGATGGATGGGTCGGGCCGCTGATCGCGGTCAGCGCCGCCGGCGAGGCGACCATGATGTTCCTGTGGCGGCGGGTCGGGACGCATATGAGCGCGCGGACGATGCTGATCATTTCGGGGCTGGTATGCACCGGACGCTGGGCGCTCATGGCGCTCAACCCGCCGCTGGCGCTACTGTTCGCCCTGCAGGCGGTGCACGCGATCACCTATCCCTTCAGCTATTTCGGCATCATGCATTTCGTGGCGAACTGGGTGCCCGAGGAGATCGCGGCGGAAGCGCAAGGGTTCTCGTCGGCGCTGACGCAGGGCGCCTGCGTGATGACGCTCCTGCTTTTCGGCTGGCTCGTGGGGTTTATCGGCGGGCAGGCCTATTTCGTGGCCGCCGGCATGTCGCTTCTGGGCGCGAGCGCGGCATGGGGGTCGATGCTTCTGATGCCGGCGCACCGACGCGGCGACGATCCGGCCCGGGCCTGACCGGCTGAAAGACGGGCCCCGCCGAAGCGGGGCCCAGACAGTCGGAGGCCTGTCGTAGATCCTGGCGCCGGTCAGCCCAGGCGTCCGCTCGCATGGGCGAGCATGGTGTACACCTTGCCGCGGTCCGAGGTGAGGAAGGCGCGGGTCTCGGCGACCGGATCAGCACCGCTCGCCGCACGCTGCAGGAGCTGCTCGAACTCGCTCATATAGCTCTGCGCGTTCTTGCTGAACTCCGCGTCGCTGCCGAGCCGCCGCTTGACCTGATCGTAGGTCGCCTGGCCCGTCAGCGTATAGATGCGACGCGAGAACACGTTCTGTTCGCCCATTTGGTAGCGCTGCCAGGCATCGGCGAGGGCGGCCGGGTCGATGGCCCGGGCGATCTCGTCGGTGAGGGCGGTCAAATTCTGCTGCGGCGGAGCGGCGGCCGGGGTGTTCGCATTGCGCAGCACATCGCGCAGCCAGCCGCCATTGGCGCTGTCCTCGGTTCTCGCGGCGGGCCGCGGGGCCTCCGCGACCGGCGCGGCCGGACGCGGAGCGGGCGGCTCGGCAACGGTCACCGTCCGCGGCGCGGGCGTGGGGCGCGGTTCCGGCGCCCGCACGGGCTCGGGAGCGCGCACCGGCTCGGGGCGAGGTTCGCTGCGGAACGTTGCCGATGGTTCCGGCCGCGGCGGTTCGGGCGAACGCGCCGGCTCCGGGCGGATGGTGGCGCGACGTTCGCTCAGATCGTGAGTTGCCGACTGCGCCCGGACGATGGCGTTGAGCTCGCTCAGCGCCTCGATCTGCTCGGCCACAACGCGCCGCATCGCAGCCGCGCTGGTGCGCGTCTCCTCAGGCAGCTCCATGACGCCACGGGCGAGTTCCGAACGCGTCGCTTCGAGCTCGCTGCCGACTTCCTTGGCCGTCTCGCGCATCTGCGCGGCGGTTTCGGAGAAGCGGCGCGTGGCCTCCTCGAGGGCCTGCTGCATTTCGAGGATCATGGTCTGCTGCGTCTGGCGCAGAACGTCGGACGCCTTCTCGGTCTCGGCGCCGGCGGCTTCCCGGAAATCGCCAAGGCGCGCGGTCAGGGCACCGGTCGCCGTATCGAGGGCCGAGCTCACCTGATCGCCCGAGCCGGCAAGGATCGACTCCATCTGGGCGCGGGCGTCGAGCAGGCGGCGCTCGGTGGCGTTGACGGTGTCGGCAATCGACTGCGCGAAGGCGCGCATCCGCTCGTCGATCTCGTCGGCGCGCGTGGTGAAGGTCTGCGCCAGGGCGTCCATGGCGGAACGACGCTCTTCGAGCTGATCGAGGGAGGCGCTGCCGACCTGGCTCAGCGCGGCGGCCGACTTGTCGATGGCATCCACCTCCTGGTTGAGGCTGCCCAGCATGGCTCCGAACTCGTCCATCATCGAACGGATGGTGCCCTGGAGCGCTGCGACCTGCTCGGTCACCAAACGGCCGGCCTCTTCGGTCGAGCCCACGGCGTCGCGGACAGTCGAGCTATAGGCGGCGGTCTGACTGGCCACGGCCGTTTCGAGTTCGACCAGGTTCTTGTTGGCTCCCTCGAGGACCTGCTGGAGGATCTCGTTGGCGCGGCCAAGCCGGCTGAACGCCTCGGTGGCGTCGGACTGGATGCGCTCGGAGGTGCGCGCCATCATCTCCTGGGTCTGCGTCGCGGCGGCGGCCAGCGCCTCGTTGAGGATGTTGCCGTGCGTGCGCAGGGCGCTTTCGAGGGCCTGACGCTGTTCGGCGACGGCCTCGGAGATCGAGGCGGCCTGTTGCGCGACGACTGCCGCGATCGAGTTCGACCGGTCGGCGACGACCTGGTTGAAGGCCTCGGTCTGCTGCGTGATGAGGTCAGCCAGCGACACGCTCTGCTGGGTCACCGCCTGGTTGAGGGCGCTGACGCGGTTCTCGATCGCATCGGTTGCCGCGACCGCCTTGATCGAGATGAGCTCGTCGATCGAGCGGGAGGCGGTGTGGATCTGCTCGAGGGCCTGGCGGACATGCGTGTCCATGCGATCGGCGGTTTCCGCGACATCGAGCGTGATGCTGGAGGTTGCGGCCACGATGCGCTTGCTGATGGTCTCCTCGATGCGGTCGGCACCCGCTTCGAGGTCGGCCATCGACTGGACCAGTGCGGTGTTGATGGCGGTGTTGAGGGAGGCAAGACGCTCGGCGGTGATGTCGGCCCGGGCGGTGATCGCCTCGGGCAGCGTGCCCAGCCGCTGGTCCACCATGTCGGTGATGGCCTTGCGGGCGGAGTTGACGCCGGTCTCGATGATGTCGGCGGCCTTGCGGGCGCTCTCGCCCACGGTCGCGGCGGCGCCGTCGATACGTGCGGTGACGCCGCTCTCGGCATCGGCGATGCGCAGGATGGCCGAGTCGATACCGCGGCCGAGGTTGTCGTTGACCTCGGCGACCTTGCTGGCGATCAGCGAGGTGACGGCAGTGGCGCGGTCGGCCATGACGTCGGTGACCGAGCGGAGGCTGGCGTCGATCTTGTCGCGGGCCTGCGTGCCCTGGGCGTCGATGGTGCGGGCGAGCTCCATGGTGCGGTCGCCGATGGCGCCGGCGATCGCCGCGGTATGCGTGCCCAGCACTTCGGCGAGCTGCTGCGTGCGGGTGTTGAGCGCCTCGCTGAGCTCGGACGTGCGCGTGCCCACGGTCGTCGCCAGCAGCTGCGTGCGCTGGTCTAGGGCGGCCGAAAGGGCGTTGGTGTGCTGCTGGAGGGTCTCTTCGACGCCGGCAAAGCGGCTTTCCATGACCTGCCCGATCTGGGCCACGTGGGCGCCCAGGCTGTTGTCGAGCAGGGTGGTGCGGCCGGCGAGGATCTCGTTGATCTCGGCGGCACGGCCGACCAGGGTCTCGCTGAGCTCGCTGGTGCGGGTCTGCAGCGTGTCATTGAGGGCCTGGGTGCGGCCGTCGAGCGCGTCGGCCAGGATCTGCGCGTGGCCTTCGAGCGCGTCGGAAATCTCGCGGCTGCGGTTGCCGATCACCTCGGTAATCTGCTTGGAGCGCTGGCCGAGGGTCTCGATCATCTCGCGCGTGCGCTGATTGACGATGTCGTTGAAGTGGCCCGACTTCTCATCGAGCGCCATTTCGAGCACGTTGGCGCGGGCGGCAAAGCTCGCATTGTGCTTTTCGAGCGCGGCGATGAGCTTTTCGCCGCGATCACCCACGACGCCGTCGAGCGCCTGCAGGCGGGTGTCGATGACGACCGCGATTTCGTCGAGGCGCGCGTCGAACTGGGTGAGGTTCTGAGACCCGGCGCCCATCAGGGTGACGCGGGCGCGCTCGGTGGTGTCGTCGAGGGCGCCGCTCAGTTCGATCATGGCGGTCTGCAGCTTGCTTTCCATCGAGTTGACCTGGATGGAGATCGACTCGTCGAGCTGCTTGGCGAGGTTGGCCATCAGCGCCTCGGCCTCGCGGCTGCGCTGCTGGATGTCGGCGCTGATGCGGCTGCCGATCATGTCGAGCGCCGAGGAGACCTCGTGGCCGCGGTCGCGCAGCTGGTCGAGCAGCGTAATGCCGCCCTGGCTCAGGAGCTTGGCGAGCGAGGAGGTGCGGTTCTCGATGGCCTCGGCCAGGGTGGTGGCGCGATTGTCGAGCGCCTCGGTGAGACCGGCGGTGCGCGCCTCGATGACTTGGCTCAGCTCGGCCGAACGGTTCTCGAAGGCCTGACTGATCGAGTTCGAACGGTCCTCGAGCGTGATGTTGAGGCGGCTGGCGCTGTCGTCCAGGGCGCTCAGAAGGTGGCTGGTGCGCTGGTCGATGAGGGAAACAAAGCTCTCGGTGCGCTCGCCGAAGGCGCTGTTGAGGGAATTGCCGGCCGTCTCGAGGGCCTTGGTGAGGTTGCCGCCCGATTCCACGATGGTGCCTGCGATGCGCTGGCTGATCATGTCGAGGTCGAAAACGAGGCCCGTATGGCTCTCGGTGATGGCCTCGCGCACGCGCTCGGTGTTGGTGATGACCGCCTCACGCTGGCTCGCCAGCTCCTGGATGAGGGCGCGCATGCGCGATTCGTTGTCGGAATAGGTGCGCTCGAGGGCGGTGACCTCGTTGTGGATCATCACCTCCAGCTCGCCGGCGCGGGAGAGGGCGCGTTCGAGGCCATCGCCGAGGGCGTTGACCTCACGGCGGACGGCCTGGCCGACCGAGGCAACCTTCTCGGAGGCGGTGGTTTCCGGTTCGGCGAGGCGGATGGCCGCATGCGTGACGGCGGTTGCCGCGTTGCGCAAGTCCTGCGCGCGGCGGATGAGGGCGGCGATGGCGAAAAAGCCCAGGACCGGGATCACCGTCAGGGCGATCAGCCCGATGAAGTCGTTGGAGGCGAAAAAGGCGGGCGAGCCAAAATCGCGGCCGTTGCGGATGAGCGCGATGGCGAGGATGGCGACGACCCAGCCTACGGCGACCAGGATGGCCACCAGGTTGGGCGTGGAGGACGAGCGCGACTGCAGCCCGTAAAGGATCCGCGAACCCTGGAAACGGTCGTCATTGGCGACCGAACCGGCCTGGGCGGCGATGCGATCGGCGGCGCGGGCTCTGTCGGTGCGGCCGGAAGGCTGCGGCCGGGGCGAGGAAATCATCGGTTCCGGCTGGGCCTGCGGCTCCGCCGGCCCCCCGAAGACGGAGTCCTTGAGGGCATCCTCGACCGCCGAGAAGGCGAGGGTTGCCGGATCATCCTGGGTGCTGGGTTTCTTCGCCATAACTCTCTACAACTCTCACGTCGGCTGTTGCGACAAGGGCGGCCTCTGGGAGTTGTGATGGACCGCTGGCCCTTTCGGGTCCTCGGACCATTTGGGTAAAAAGCGATTCAAATGCCCCGCCCTGCACCCGCCCCGTTGCCGCCGCGCGCCGGGTCAGCCTCACCATACATTCAATTTGAGGCAAACCGAGCGGTATCTTAAGCAAAGGTTAATTTGGGCGGATTGGTGGCGCGGCCGGCAGCAGATGCATCGCAAAGCATCGGCTTAAGAGGCTGTTCACCCGGCGCCTCTAGGGTTTAAGGGCTGCCAAAGCCGGCGGCGCCTTTTTCCCGAGCGAGGCTGCAAAATGGGTGGAAAAGCGGCGGCAAAACCCGGTCGTGGCCACCATCCGCGCAAGCAGATTCGGGGGCCGATCGACCTTGCCCATCTCAGGAAGCAGACGCTGGGCGATCCGGGGCTCGAGATCGAAGTGCTCCGGCTGTTCGACGAGATGAGCCACACCTACTACGCGCGGGTGGAAGCAAGCACGAGCGTGGAGGATCTTCTGCGGCACCTGCATACGCTCAAGGGGGCGGCGGCGGGGGTGGGGGCCTTCGGACTGGCCGAGCTGGCGCGCGTCATCGAGACCGAACTGCGCCAAGGGGCGCCGGTCAACCCGGAGCGGATCGACGACCTGCATGTGGCCGTAGAGGAGCTCTCGGCTTTCATCCAAGCCCGGATCGCCGCGGCCGCGGCCTAGACCGGGGGCCGTCCCGGGCCGTCCTTGCGGGCGGTTGGGCCCGCGGATATATGCGGCGCCATGCCGAAAATCACATTCATCGCCGCCGACGGACAGACCTATGAGACCGAGGCGGAGGTCGGCTCGACCGTGATGGAGGCCGCCATCATGAACGGCGTGCCCGGGATCATCGCGGAATGCGGGGGCGCATGCACCTGCGCCACCTGTCACGCCTATGTCGATCCGGAGTGGACCGAGAAGGTCGGGCCGCCCTCGATGATGGAAGAGGACATGCTGGATTTCGCCTTCGAGGTGAAGCCCAACAGCCGGCTGAGCTGCCAGATCAAGGTGCGCGAGGAGCTCGACGGGCTCGTCATGCGCGTGCCCTCGCGGCAGGGGTAGCGATTTCGTTCCACCGGGCGGGGACGGCGCGCAACGGCATTGGCGCGCGGGGCGCGCGGGCGCGTTGGCGATTTCGTTACGCTGGCCGCTAATGGAAAATAAAAGCTATTGTATTTCAATAGCTTGCCGGAAAAGCCAAAAGTCGCGTATATCGCCGCCCGAAAGGCCATGAATGGGTGAACTGAACACATTCCCCGTCAGCTACAAGGTCCAGGGCCAGCGCATCGTCATCATCGGCGGTGGAGAAGACGCCCTCAGAAAAGCCCGGTTGGCAGTAAAGACGACTGCTTCAGTCGTGATTGTTAGCCCGACAATACAAGACTGTGAAGGCGCGGTTGCGGCGACTTTCGTGCCGGAGTTCGACGTTTCGCTGCTCGAGGGCGCGGCGCTGCTGTTCATTGCCGAAAAGAGTCCCGCCGCGGACGCGGCGAAGGCCGAAGCGCGGCGGCGGGGCATCCCGGTCAATGTCGTCGACACGCCCGAGGAGTGCGACTTCTTTGTGCCCGCGATCGTGGATCGGGCGCCGCTGACGGTCGCGGTTTCGACCGAAGGGGACGCGCCGGTGCTGGCGCGGCTGGTGCGGGCCAAGATCGAGGCGATGCTGTCGCCGGATACCGGGCGGCTGGCGCGGCTGGCCGGATCGCTCCGGGCGCGCGTGGCAGGCACGCTGGGCAAGATCGAAGCGCGCCGGTTCTATGAGGACCTGGTGACGGGGGCAGGGGAGCCGGAGGCGCTTCTGAAAGCCCATTCCACTCAGGCGAGAGGCGAGGTCTGGCTGATCGGGGCGGGGCCCGGAGCCGAGGATCTGCTGACGCTCAGGGCGCAGCGCCTGCTGCAGGGCGCGGACGTCATCGTTCACGACCAGCTCGTGCCGGAGGCGGTCATCGAGATGGGCCGGCGAGACGCCGAGCGGATCGGGGTGGGCAAGAAGAAGGGGCATCACTCCTTTACCCAGGCGCAGATCAATGCGCTGCTGGTGCGGCTCGCACGGGAGGGCAAACGCGTGGCGCGGCTCAAGAGCGGCGACCCGATGGTGTTCGGCCGCGCGGGCGAGGAAATCGCCGCGCTGCGCAAGGCGGGGGTCCGCTACCAGATCGTGCCGGGCGTGAGCGCCGCGCTCGCGGCGGCGGCGGATTCGGCAACGCCGGTGACGCTGCGCAAGGTTTCGACCGGCGTGATCTTCGCGACGGCGCACGGCGCCGACAATGCCGAACTCGACCACTGGGCGGCGCTTTCGGCCTCTGGCCTCACGCTGGCGCTCTATATGGGCAAGAGCATCGTCGCCGAGACGGCGGGCAGGCTGCTGGCGCGCGGGATGCGACCGGATCTGCCGGTGGGCGTGGTGGTGAACGCCGGCCGGGCCGACCGGTCGTTCTACCGGGCGTCGCTGGGCGAGATCGCGGTCGACGGCGCCGAGATGGCGGAGGGTCCAGCGGTGATTCTCATGGGCGACGCGGTCGCCCATGGCGACTGGGCGGATGCGACGGTTCCCGAAGCCGCGGCCGCAGAACAGGACTTCAAGGTGGCGTGAGATGGAAATCCTGACCGGCAACGAACTGATCAGCGGCGCGACCGTGTATCTGAGCAAGTCGGGCGCGTGGGTCGAGGACCTGCAGCAGGCGAGGGTCTTCGGCAAGGACGAAGCGGCGGCGCGCGACGCGGCCATCGAGGCCACCAGACGCACCATGCGCATCAATTCGCTCGAGATCGAGACGGTGCAGCTGCGCGAGGGGAAGATCTATCCCGACCGCATCCGCGAGCGCATCCGCGCCGAAGGCCCCACGGCGCCGCGCTTCGATCGCCAGCATCTGGGACAGGACGATCATGTATCGATATGACGAGTTCGACGCAGCCTTCGTAAGGGAACGCACGGCGCAGTTCCGCGACCAGGTGATGCGCCGCGTGCGCGGGGAGATCAACGAGGACCAGTTCCGGCCGCTGCGGCTGATGAACGGGCTGTACCTGCAACTGCACGCCTATATGTTCCGGATCGCCATTCCGTACGGAACGCTGCGCTCCAAGCAGCTGAGGAAGCTTGCCTTCATCGCGCGCACCTATGATCGCGGCTACGGCCATTTCACCACGCGCACCAACATCCAGTTCAACTGGCCGCGGCTCGTGGACGTGCCGGACATGATCGAGCACCTCAACGAGGTCGAGATGCACTCGATCCAGACCTCGGGCAACTGCATCCGCAACATTTCGACCGACCAGTTCGCGGGCGCCGCGGCCGACGAGATCCTCGATCCCCGGCCGATGGCGGAAATTCTGAGGCAGTGGTCGAGCCTGCACCCGGAATTCTCCTACCTGCCGCGCAAGTTCAAGTTCGCCATGACGGGCTCTCCCAATGACCGCGCGGCGATCAAGTTTCACGATATCGGCATGAAGGCGGTCACCAACGCCGCGGGCGAGATCGGCTGGGAGGTGTGGGTCGGCGGCGGGCTCGGGCGCACGCCGATGATCGCCAAGATGATCCGCGGCTTCGTCGAGCACGAAAACCTGCTCGCCTATCTCGAGAGCATCCTGCGCGTCTACAACCGCTACGGCCGGCGCGACAACAAGTGGAAGGCGCGCATCAAGATTCTCGTGCATGAAACGGGCATCGACAAGCTGCGCGAAGAGGTCGAGGCGGAATATGCGCAGATCAAGGGCGGCGTGCTGACGCTGCCGCAGGCCGAACTCGACCGCATCACGGCCTATTTCGCCGATCCGCCGTTCGAGCTCGTCAACGCCACGCAGATCGACGTGGTCAAGGAGAAGGCGGCCGACCCCGCCTATGGCGAGTGGCTCGAGCGCAACACCCATTCGCACAAGCGGCCCGGCTATGTGTCGGTGACGATTTCGCTCAAGCCGATCGGCGGAGCGCCGGGCGACTGCACGGCCGAGCAGATGGAGACCGTGGCAGAGCTGGGGGAGAAGTATTCGTTCGACGAGGTGCGGGTGACGCACGAGCAGAACCTCGTTCTGCCGCATGTCCGGATCACCGATCTGCGAACGATCTACGACACGCTGGTCGAGGCCGGTCTGGCGACCGGCAATGCCGGGCTGATCACCGACATGATCACCTGCCCGGGGCTCGACTTCTGCTCGCTGGCCAATGCGCGCTCGATCCCCATCGCGCAGGCGATTTCGCACAAATTCGCCTCGCCCGAGCGGCAGCGCGAGATCGGCAATCTCAAGATCAAGATCTCGGGCTGCATCAATGCCTGCGGCCACCACCATATCGGCCACATCGGCATTCTCGGGGTGGAGAAGAAAGGCAGCGAGCTCTACCAGATCACGGTGGGCGGAGACGCGACGGAAAGGGCGGCGCTGGGCGACACGCTGGGACACGGGTTCGTGGCCGAGGACGTGCCGGCGGCCATCGAGCGGCTGGTGGACGCCTATCTCGAGCGCCGGCAGAGCGCGGACGAGCCCTTCATCGAGGCCTACCGGCGGCTGGGCGAAGCGCCGTTCAAGGAGGCGCTCTATGGGAATGCGTAGAGTGGGCAATCGGCAGTGGGCCGTCGGCAGTCGCCTGGGACGGGCTGCGCGCGAGGGTGCGCGGGGCAGGGAGGCCGCTTGCCATGTCCGCTAGCGTCGCGTTCAAGATGCCCCAGCCCGACCCGCATCGGGAAATGCAGATCGTCGCGCTCAACGGTCTGTTCGACGAGATGGATGCGCTGGGCGTGCTGCGTCACGCGGTGACCGAAGTGCTCAAGGACGACGTGGCGATCGTCTCCTCGTTCGGCGCGGATTCCTCGGTGCTGCTGCATATGGTGGCGCAGGTCGACCGGGCGCTGCCGGTCTATTTCCTCGAGACGGGCAAGCATTTCCCCGAGACGCTAAAGTATGTCGAAACGCTCAAGGCGCACCTCAGGCTCGAAAATGTGCGCTGGCTCAGGCCCGACCCCCGGGATATCGCGCGCTTCGACCCCAGGGGCGAGCTATGGGAGACCGATCCCGACTCGTGCTGCCATATCCGCAAGACCGAGCCGCTCGATGCCGAGATCGCGCGTTTCGGCGGCTGGGTGACCGGGCGCAAGCGCTACCAGACCGCCGAGCGCGGCGTGCTGCCGCATTTCGAGCTGACCTCGGACGACCGCATCAAGGTCAATCCGCTCGCCTATTTCTCGGACGCGGATGTCAACGCCTACAAGGCGGCGAACGGGTTGCCCGAACACCCGCTCTTCGCTAAGGGCTACAAATCGATCGGGTGCGCCCCCTGCACGACCATCGTGGCGGAGGGCGAAGACCCGCGGGCCGGGCGCTGGCGCGGCCTCAACAAGAAAGAATGCGGCATCCACTTCGACTTCAACGGGGCGATCGCAAGACCTGTGGCGGCGGCTGAAAAGAACCTGTTCAAGGGCGGCAAGTTCATCGCCGACCCGTTCCGCGCCTGGGTCGAGGGCGACGACCCCGCGAGCGTGCGCTACACGCACATTCCGCTCAAGGTGTTCGTGGCCAACCGCGACGCGGTGCGCGCCAACCCGCACCCGATCGGACTCATGATCGAGGCGGACGATGCCATAGAGGATGTGGCGGGCGAGCTCGACCGGTTCGCCTCGGTCGCGGTGGATTTCCCCAAGTTCAGCGACGGGCGAGGCTACACCACGGCGCGGCTGGCGACCGAGCGCTATCACTACAAGGGCGAACTCAGGGCCACCGGCGATGTGCTGATGGACCAGATACCCCTGATGCGCCGGTGCGGCATCAACGCCTTCGTGGTGGTCCACCCGGCGACGCGCAAGGCGCTCGAAACGGGCACGCTGGTGACGGTCAACCGCTACTACCAGCCGATCGGCCCGACCGAGGTGCCGGTGGGGACGCGGCCGTTCCTGAGACGTCCGGCAGAGCTAGAGGAAGCCTGAGAGGCAGGGCGCCGGGGCGTCATGCTCCCGGCGGGGCGCTCCGCCCTGGCGGGCAGGAGCGCGGGCCCCCGGCCTTCCCGCTTTCGCGGGGATGACACCTGAGATAAACGGCGCGCTGGGCACAACAGGCCTGCCGGCGGGCTATGACAGAGAGAGCGATGAGCGAACCAATCGAAACCGATGTGCTGATCGTGGGCGCGGGGCCGGTGGGCCTGTTCGCGGTGTTCGAACTGGGGCTGCTCGACCTCAAGTGTCACGTGATCGACATTCTCGATCGCCCCGGCGGGCAGTGCACGGAACTCTACCCGGAAAAGCCGATCTACGACATTCCGGGATTCCCGATGGTGACCGGGCAGGAGCTCGTCGACAACCTGCTCAAGCAGATCGCCCCCTTCGGGCCGCAGTTCCACTTCGGACAGATCGTGACCACCCTCGCAAAGCAGCCGGACGGCCGCTTCCTGCTCACCACGGATGCCGAGCAGGCGTTCCTGGCAAAGGCGGTGGTCATCGCGGCCGGGGGCGGCTCGTTCCAGGCCAAGCGTCCGCCGGTCGACGGGATCGAGGCCTATGAAGGCAAATCGGTGTTCTATGCCGTGCGCCGGATCGAGGACTTCCGCGACCAGGACGTGGTGATCGTGGGGGGCGGCGATTCCGCCCTGGACTGGACGCTCAACCTGCAGCCGATCGCGCGCTCGCTGACCCTGGTGCACAGGCGCGATGCGTTCAAGGCGGCGCCAGCCTCCGTGAACCGCATGAAGGAGCTGGTGATGGAGGGCAAGATCAACTTCCTGCTCGGCCAGATCAGCCGGCTCGAGGGCAAGGACGGCCAGTTGAGCGCGGTGCACTTCGCCATGGATTCGGGCGAGGCCATGGTGCATGCGACGCGCATGCTGCCGTTCTTCGG
>DASZSH010000071.1:0-2486 GCA_035548755.1 Devosia sp. | reverse complement strand
TCCAGCGGCTTATACGTGACCTTCTTGGGGTTCACTGCGTCCGGGCCCAGGCGGCGCACCTTGTCGGCTTCGTAGTCGGCGAAATTGCCTTCGAACCACTCCACGTGCGAATTGCCCTCGAAGGCCAGCATGTGGGTGGCCAGCCGGTCGAGGAACATGCGGTCGTGGCTGATGATCACGGCGCAACCGGCGAATTCTTCGAGCGCCTCTTCCAGTGCGGCCAGGGTTTCGGTGTCGAGGTCGTTGGTCGGCTCGTCGAGGAGAAGGACGTTCGCCCCGCTCTTGAGCATCTTGGCAAGGTGCACGCGGTTGCGCTGGCCGCCCGAGAGGTTACCCACCTTCTGTTGCTGGTCGGCTCCCTTGAAGTTGAAGGCCGAGACATAGGCGCGCGAGTTCATCTCGCGCTTGCCAAGCATCAGGATGTCCTGCCCGCCCGAGATTTCCTCCCACACGGTCTTGTTGGGGCTGAGCGTGTCGCGACTTTGGTCGACATAGCCCAGATGTACGCTTTCGCCCACGGTGATGCTGCCCTTGTCGGGCTTTTCCTGCCCGGTCAGCATGCGAAACAGCGTGGTCTTGCCAACCCCGTTGGGCCCGATGACGCCCACGATGCCGCCAGGCGGCAGCTTGAAGCTCAGGTTGTCGATGAGCAGCCGGTCGCCATAGGCCTTGGACAACCCCTCGATGTCGATGACGTTCTGCCCCAGCCGCTCGCCCGGTGGAATGATGATCTGCGCCGTGGTCGATTGTGTGCGCGCCTCGTTGAGCTTGACCAGCTCGTCATAGGCCTTGATGCGCGCCTTGGACTTGGCCTGCCGCGCCTGCGGCGACTGGCCCATCCACTCCTTCTCGCGCTGCAGCACCTTGAGGCGGGCCGCGTCCTCGCGCTCCTCCTGGGCGAAGCGCTTGGCCTTCTGCTCGAGATAGGCCGAATAGTTGCCCTCATAAGGAATGCCCCGGCCGCGATCGAGCTCGAGAATCCAGCCGGTAACATTGTCGAGAAAATAGCGATCGTGGGTGATGATGAGCACCGCCCCGGGAAATTCGCGCAGGTGCTTTTCGAGCCAGGCGGTCGTTTCGGCATCGAGATGGTTGGTCGGCTCGTCGAGCAGCAGCAGGTCGGGCTTGCTCAACAGTAGGGCACACAGCGCCACGCGGCGCTTCTCGCCGCCCGAGAGCTTGTCCACCGAGGCATCGCCGGGCGGGCAGCCCAGCGCCTCCATGGCGACGCCAACCTGGGCTTCGAGGTCCCACAGGTTCTGGCTGTCGATGATGTCCTGAAGCTTGGTCGCCTCCTCCGCCGTCTCGTCGGAGTAGTTCATCATCAGCTCGTTGTAGCGGTCGACGATGTCCTTCTTCTCCTTGACACCGGTCATCACGTTGCCCAGCACATCGAGCGCCGGATCGAGCTGCGGCTCCTGCGGCAGGTAGCCAACCTTTGCGCCCTCGGCGGCCCACGCCTCGCCGGTGAACTCGGTGTCGATCCCGGCCATGATCCTCAGCAGCGTCGACTTACCCGAGCCGTTGGGGCCGAGCACGCCGATCTTGGCGTCGGGGTAGAAACTGAGGTTGATGTTGTCGAGGACCTTCTTGCCGCCGGCGTAGGCCTTGGACATTGAGTGCATATGATAGATGAACTGGCGCGCCATTGCGGTCCCGATCCGGTCGAAAATTGGTCGAAAAGCGAGGGCCGTATGTAGGGCATGGTCCGGCGGGGGGCAACTGCATGGGAAACGTCATGACGAAGTCCGCCATCTACTTGGTTTTGACCGCCGCCACGCTTGCCGCCCTATCCTCTCCTGCCCTTTCCGCAGGGAAAGTGCCCGCCACAGTCGGCCAGTGCGTCGAGACCGCCATCAAGGAAAAGTTCAGCCGGCTCGAAGGCGCGCCCGACAGCGGCAGCGGCATCCAGTATGCCAACGATGTCGTGGGCGTGAGCTACGAGATCGTCGCGCCGATCGAGAAGGCCCGTGTCGGAGACAAGATCACGCTGTGCCTCGTCTCCCTCCCCGACAACTGTCCGCCTGGCGACGACCGCGGCAAGGTCTATTCGGCGCTGGATCACCGGACAAAGGGCAAGTGGGAGCTGCCCGACGCCGAGCACATGTGCGGAGGCGCCTGAGGATTAGGCCCGTTCGGACCGACAGCAATTCGCCACCTCCGCCGCTCTAGGAGCGAGCGTGAGACGCTGTCCCACGCAGAGGCCGAAGTGCCGCTTTGTCCGTCTGCGGATGGACGCCATGTCCAATGCCGCGGCAATGGTCTAGCCAACCGTATGCGTTATCGTTAATACGAGGGAGAAGACGCCGGTCACGGGCGTCGCAGGGAGCCAGCTTATGCCGTCATCGCCATTCGCCCGCAAAGGTCGGTCGCTCTTGCCCGGCCAGCAGTCGGAACTCACCATCATCAACGCCGATGGCAGCGGGCGCGATGTCATTTTCGTCGCCGACGAAATCATCGAGGCGCCCAACTGGCATCCTTCGGGC
>DASZSH010000070.1:0-4239 GCA_035548755.1 Devosia sp. | reverse complement strand
ATCGAGGAGTGCGACGTCTTCCGTCCGCTGCTCGGAATCGATCCCGACGATCTGGACAACATCGTCCTTGAGGCCGGTCTCTCCCCGGTTCGCGACCCCAGCAATTCCGATCGCCACTACGAGCGCGTCCGCTGGCGCCAGGTCATGCCCGAACTTGCCGAACTCGGACTGGACCTTCGCCGCCTGGGTGATTTTGCCGCGCGTATGGCCGACGCCGATGCGCTGATCACCGCCTCGGCCGAGTCCGCCTTTGCAGCTCTCGTTCATTTCGGCGAGACGCAAAACGCTGAAATGCCCCGCGCGGGTCTTGCCGCGCTCAATCGCGCGGTCGCGGTCCGGCTGCTTTCCAGGGTCCTCAGAACAGTGGGCGGGGAGCGCAAACCCCACGCCCTCGGGGCTGTGGAGGCCCTGCATGCGCGCCTTCTGCAGCCGGGGGAAATGCGACCGATGACGCTGCATGGCTGTCTTGTCGCCAGCGACGGAATTACCATTTCCGTGCGCCGCGAGGGCGCTCGCAGTCGTCCGATTCTGGCCACCGCCGGTTAACCTCAGCCTGCCACAATCTTGGACTTACTTGTCCCGAACCGGCACCCTGCCGCACTTGTAACGGTTTTGGGCGGGGCCTACATTTGCGGCAACTCCCCGGCCCGCACCACTGTGCCGGTCATCCAGGACAGATTTGATGAACGTCAACTTCCGCAACTTCGCCATCTGGCTCGTCATCCTGTTTATGCTGATGGGCCTTTTCCAGGTGTTCCAGTCCACCACGCGGAACGTCTCTGTCTCGGATAAGAGCTACAGCCAATTCGTTTCCGACGTCGATTCCGGCTCGGTCACATCCGTGACCATCGTCGACAACGTCGTGCAGGGCGTTCTCAAGGACGGCAGCCGTTTTGAAACGGTCATACCGCCCAACACCGACATCGTATCTCGCCTCGAAGACCGCGGCGTGAACATCACTGCCAAGGAGCCCGAGAGTTCGCCCTTCTGGTCGATCCTTCTGAGTTCCTGGCTGCCGTTCCTCGTCATCATCGGCGTGTGGTTCTTCTTCATCCGCCAGATGCAGGGCGGGGGCCGCGGCGGCGCCATGGGCTTCGGTAAGTCGCGCGCCAAACTGCTTACTGAAACGCACGGCAAGGTGACGTTCGAGGACGTCGCCGGAGTCGATGAGGCCAAGCAAGACCTTGAGGAGATCGTCGAGTTCCTCAAGGACCCCGGCAAGTTCCAGCGCCTGGGCGGACGCATTCCACGCGGCGTGCTGCTGGTCGGCCCTCCCGGCACTGGCAAGACCCTTATCGCCCGCGCCGTTGCCGGCGAAGCCAATGTGCCGTTCTTCACGATCTCGGGTTCGGACTTTGTCGAGATGTTCGTGGGCGTGGGCGCTTCCCGCGTGCGCGACATGTTCGAGCAAGCCAAGAAGAATGCCCCGTGCATCATCTTCATCGACGAGATCGACGCGGTGGGCCGGCATCGCGGCGCCGGCCTGGGTGGCGGCAACGACGAGCGCGAGCAGACTCTCAACCAGTTGCTGGTCGAGATGGACGGTTTCGAGGCGAACGAAGGCATCATCCTCATCGCCGCGACCAACCGTCCCGACGTGCTTGATCCGGCGCTGCTGCGCCCGGGTCGCTTCGACCGCCAGGTCGTGGTGCCCAATCCCGACGTGCAGGGCCGGGAGAAGATCCTCAAGGTGCACGTGCGCAAGGTGCCGCTCGCCCCCGATGTCGATCTCAAGACGCTCGCGCGCGGCACGCCAGGCTTCTCCGGCGCCGACCTCATGAACCTCGTCAACGAGGGAGCGCTGCTCGCCGCGCGTCGCAACAAGCGCTTTGTGACCATGGCCGAGTTCGAGGACGCCAAGGACAAGCTGATGATGGGCGCCGAGCGCCGCACTCTCAGCCTCACCGAGGAGGACAAGAAGCTCACCGCCTATCACGAGGCGGGCCACGCTCTGCTCGCCATCAAGATGGATGCGTCCGACCCCATCCATAAGGCCACCATCATTCCGCGCGGCCGGGCGTTGGGCATGGTCATGCGGCTGCCCGAGCGCGACCAGGTCTCGCTGACCCGCCGCAAGGCCTATGCCGATCTCGCGGTGGCCATGGGCGGGCGCGTCGCCGAGGAGGAAATCTTCGGCTATGAAAAGGTCACCTCTGGCGCTTCCGCCGACATCAAGATGGCGACCAACCTCGCCCGCGCGATGGCGACCGAGTGGGGCATGTCCGACAAGCTCGGCCCGCTGCTCTATGGCGACAACCAGGACGAGGTGTTCCTCGGCCGCGCCATGGTCGGTCGGCAGATCCACATGTCGGATGAGACGCAGCAGATCGTCGATGCCGAAGTGAAGCGCTTCGTCGAGGAGGGCTATCAAACCGCGCAGAAGGTGATCCGCGAGAACATCGACCAGCTCCATGCCATCGCCCAGGCGCTCATCGAATACGAGACGCTGACCGGCGACGAGATTCGCAACCTGCTCAATGGGCAGCCGCCGGTGCGCGATGACGGAGCCGAACCCGTCGCCAAGACGACAGGCGTGCCATCGGCCGGCAAGGTCGTGCGCAAGCGCCCCGATGCCGAGCCGGGCAGCGACGTCGCTCCCGAACCCTCCCCGGGCGGCTGAGCCACCGGGTCACGACAGGGGCCGCCTTTCGAGCGGCCCTTTTTGTTGTCCCGTTCTAGTCGCCCCACTTGGCGAAATAACCGTCCCGCGCCTCACGCCAGACGGGATCTTGCGGATTGCCGGCGGAGCGGTGCGTCATGGCGATTGGCCATGTGCCGAGCTTCAGGCCGCGCGCTCTCGCCGTCCGGCAGAAATCGAGATCGTAGAAATGGAAGCTGAAGCGCGGGTCGAACTGCACCTGGTGCTGATGCAGCGTCCGCGCATGTGCCGCGAGAAAGACCCCGTCCAGCAATTCGCACTCGCCGATGATCGGCCCATAGAATCCGACTTTCCCCAGCGGTTCGCCGCCGTGAGCGATGGCCCCGCGCAGATGGGGGAGGTCGAGCTTCGCCTGGTCCGGGGCGAAGGCCCAGCTCTCCTGGCCGGGCTGGCGGCGGCTGTTACCGGCGACGCCCAGGATGTCGAAGACCCGCAATCCCTCGAGAACTCGATCGGCGAAGTAGAAGTCGTCGAGCCATACATCGTCATGCACGAACACCAGCGTGTCTGCCGCATCGGCGGTCGCGATCGCCTCATTATAGACTTCGGGAAGACCGCGGGTGTTGGCCATGGCGATTTGCGGTGCAAGGCGGCGGTCTTTGGCAATGCGCCTTAGCGAGCTGCCCAGCGGCGAATCGGCGAACGCCGGAGCGTGCAGGCGCGTCGCGCTTACGATCCGAAGACTCATTAATGGAACCACGCCCAGCCGGGCTCGCCGCAATGTAGCCAATCGGTTACCGCATGTGGGCGCGAGGGCCGATCAATTAACCGCGAGAGTGCCGGGGATTCCGCTCCGGCGGCGGTTTGCGATACAATGGGCCAGCGTTGAGGGAGCATTCGGAAATGGCGCGCAAGTACTTCGGCACGGACGGCATCCGCGGCCTCGCCAATGGCGACAAGCTTACGCCGGATCTTGCACTCAAGGTCGGCATGGCGGCCGGCCTCACCTTTGTGCGGGGCGATCACCGCAACCGGGTGGTGATCGGCAAAGACACGCGCCGGTCGGGGTATCTGATCGAGAACGCGCTTGCCGCCGGCTTTACCGCGGTGGGCATGGACGTCTATTTCCTCGGTCCCATGCCGACGCCTGCGGTGGCCATGCTGACCCGGTCGCTGCGCGCCGATCTGGGCGTCATGATCTCGGCATCGCACAATCCCTTCGAGGACAATGGCATCAAGCTCTTCCGTCCCGACGGCTTCAAGCTCAGCGACGAAGTCGAGGCGACCATCGAGGATCTGATGGCCACCGATCTTAGCGGCAAGCTCGCGCGGGGCCGCGACATCGGCCGGGCGCACCGTGACGAGGCGGCTCAGACGCGCTACATCGAATATGCCAAGCGCACCTTGCCAAAGAACATCGATCTAACCGGCCTACGCGTCGTCATCGACTGCGCCAACGGCGCCGCCTACAAAGTCGCTCCCACGGCGCTGTGGGAACTGGGAGCGGAGGTCTTCTCGATCGGAGTCGAGCCGGACGGCTTCAACATCAACGACAAGGTCGGATCCACCGCGCCAGAGGCGCTGCGCGCAAAGGTGAAGGAAGTGCGCGCCGATATCGGTATTGCCCTCGACGGGGACGC
>DASZSH010000069.1:0-3308 GCA_035548755.1 Devosia sp. | reverse complement strand
GCGGCAGATCGAGTCGATCTGGCGGTCGCGGTCGGGTCCCTTGGTCAGGATGTCGGGGCTGTGCTGGCGCTCGATCTGGGTCGACTCGAGCGGGAGCTGCACCATGTCGAGGGTGAGGCCGAGGCGGGCGAGACGGTCGCGGTGGCGCATGAGGGTATCGAGCGTCCAGCCATGCGGGTTGCCGTCGGGATCGGCACAGACATGGGTGACGCCAAGCTGCGCGAACTGGCGGTACTGATCGTCGGTGACGACCCGGTTCTGCGTGCCCACATACATGCTCGGTCTCCTCTCCTGCCGTTCAGCCGGGCGCTCGTTTTGCGGTAGACCGCCGCACGTGCGCGTGCATACCCTGCCCGCTGCGAGCGATGATGGAAAGGGCCGACGATGGCAAACTTCGCGCCGGACGCGATGGCCGCGGCGATCGCAAGAGATGTGCTGTGCTTCCCGGTGACGCATATGAGCGCGGCGCTGGCGTTCGAGGAGGGGCCATATCGGACCCACCTCGACTGGCTGCTCGGCGCGGGACCGGCCGGTGTGTTTGCCGCCGGCGGAACGGGCGAGTTCTTCTCGCTGACACCGGACGAGGTGGAGGCGGTCACGCGCGCCGCGGTTGCGACCGTCCAGGGCCGCGTGCCGGTCATCGCCGGGGCCGGGTATGGAACGGCCATGGCGAGCGATCTTGCGCGACGCGCCGAGCGGGCCGGGGCGGACGGCATCCTGCTGCTGCCGCCCTATCTGCTCAACGCCAGCCAGGCCGGGCTGCAGGCCCATGTGGAGGCTGTGTGCGGCGCCACGGGCCTGGGCGTCATCGTCTACAACCGGGACAACGCGATCCTCGAGGCGGACACGGTGGCGCGGCTATGCGAACGCTGTCCAAATCTCGTTGGACTCAAGGACGGGGTGGGCGACATCGAGCTGATGGTCCGCACCCGCACGCTCCTGGGAGACCGGCTGGTCTATCTGGGCGGGCTGCCGACGGCCGAGACCTTCGCGCGGCCCTATCTGGCGATGGGGGTTGCGACCTATTCGTCGGCGCTGCTCAATTTCCTGCCGAAATTCGCCCGCGGCTTCTATGAGGCGGTGCGCGCCGGGGAGGCGAGGACCATCGAGGCGGGGCTGCGCGACTTCGTGCTGCCCTATACGGCGATCCGCAATCGCGGGCGCGGCTATGCCGTGTCGATCGTCAAGGCCGGGGCAAGGATCGTGGGGCGTCCGGCCGGGCCGGTGCGGCCACCGCTCACGGAGCTCGACGCCAGATCGTATGCCGACCTCGAGGCGCTGATCGCAAAGCATGGCGACTGCGCCCCGAGCTGAGCCTATTCGAACCAGGTGGTGCCGGGGTATTGATGGGCCCTGGCCACATCGAAATCGAGCTCGAGGCCGATGCCGGGCCGGTCGCTGAGGGCGATGCGGCCGTTCTCGATGATGTTTCGCTTGTCGGTTGTAATGGTGCTCCAGTAGTCGCGGTGGAACCAGTGGAACTCGAGCACGAGGAAATTGGGCACGCTGGCGCAGACATGGGCGGAGGCCATGGTGCCGATGGGCGAGCTGACGTTGTGGGGCGCGAACGGCATGTAATAGATCTCGGCCATGTTGGCGATCTTGCGGCATTCGCTGAGCCCGCCGCATTTGGGAATGTCGGGCATGATGATGTCCACGGCCTGCTTTTCGATGAGATCGCGGAAGCCCTGCCGCAGATAGAGATTTTCGCCGGCGCAGATGGGGGTGGAGGTCGCCTGCGTGATGGAGCGCATGGCATCGACGTTTTCGGGTGGCACCGGCTCTTCGAGCCACATCAGGTGCAATGGTTCGAGGTCCCGGGCGAGGCGGATGGCGCTGTGGGTATCGAGCCGGGTGTGGAGATCGGCGGCGACGTCGACGCCGGGTCCGGCGGCAGTCACCACCATCTCGGCGAGCTCAACCATGCGGTCGTGCTCCCAGCGGCTGGGAGTCATGTTGAAGCCGTCCTTGACATAGTGCGCGGTTTCGCTGCCGGTGTGGCCGTAGGCGCGGATGTCGAGATCGACCTTGAGCGCGGTGAAGCCGGCCTCGAGGACTTCGTCCACCACCTTCCTGACCTCGTCCATGTTCATGCCGGGCGACACCTCGCAATCGCAATAGACGCGGATGTCATCGCGGAATTTGCCGCCCAGCAGCTCGTAGACGGGGGTCTTGAGCGCCTTGCCCTTGAGATCCCAGAGCGCGATCTCGATGCCGGTGAGCGCGGTGATGAGGGCGCCGGCGAAGCCGCCCTCGAAGACGAGGCCGCGCCGAAGCTCCTCGAAGATGGCGTCGATGGCGAAGGGATCGCGGCCTTCGAGCCTGGGCGCGAGCTCCTTGATGATGGCGATCGACTGGTGGCCGCCGTGAACGCATTCGCCCAGCCCGGTGATGCCGGCGTCGGTTTCGATGCGCACCCACAGGTGCATGCAGTGGCCGGTGCTTGCCGCCGTCTTCACTGACGTGATCTTCATGAGGTCCCTCCGCTTGTGGAAAGGACGGTAGGGCGCGATTTCTGAACAGTCGAGAGGGAGGGTGTGGCTCCGGCGACGAGGGGCGGCTATGAAGGGGCATGAGCGCACCGGCCCGGCCCCTGCTGATCGTCGATGGCGATTCGTTCGCGCATCGGGCCTATCACGGCCTGCCCAAATCCATCCGGCGGGCGGGCGGCGGTGGCGGCGGCGCGATCGTGGGCTTTGCCAACTCCCTCATCCGGTTCTACGACGAGGCGCAGCCGCGCGCCGTGGTGGTGGGGTGGGACACGCTGAGCGCGCCCAACTGGCGGGCGAAGGAGTTCGCCGACTACCAGGGCGGGCGCGTGTTCGACGACGAGCTGGTGGAGCAGCTCGAGCTTTTGCCGGAGTTTGTGCGGGCCCTGGGGTTCGTTGCCGGCAAGGAGGCGGGGTTCGAAGCCGACGATTTCCTCGCGACGGCGGCGGCGATGGAGGAAATGCGCGGCGGGAGGGCGCTTGTCGCCAGCGGCGATCGCGACGCGTTCCAGCTCGCCTCGGAGCTGACGACCATCCTGCATCCGGTGAAGGCGGGCGAGATCGCTCGGATCGGGCCGGCCGAGGTGCGCGAACGCTATGGCGTCGAGCCGCGGCAGGTGCCCGATTTCATCGCGCTGCGCGGCGACCCCTCGGACAAACTGCCGGGGGCGCGCGGCATCGGCGAGAAGACGGCGGCGAGCCTGCTCAAGCGCTATCCCGATCTCGAGGCGATGCTCGCCGACGGCAAGTTCGAGACGCAGGCCGACGAGCTCAGGCTCTACAAGCGGATCGCGACGATGCTGCGGAACGCGCCGCTTC
>DASZSH010000068.1:0-5513 GCA_035548755.1 Devosia sp. | reverse complement strand
CCAGCGCGTCGAAATCCTCGAGTGTGCCGAACAGCCGGTCCACGTCCTTGTAGTCCGAAACATCGTAGCCCATGTCGGCCTGCGGCGATTGCGTGATCGGCGACAGCCAGACCGCATCCACCCCCAGCGAGGCGATATGGTCGAGCCGCCGCATGATGCCGGCCAGATCTCCCACCCCGTCCCCATTGCTGTCCTGGAACGAGCGTGGATAGACCTGATAGATCACCCCGCCGCGCCACCATTCGCGCATTGCCATCTCCATCGGGCGTTTCCGGAGAAGCTGCCATGAGCCGTCCGGCCCGAAAACGCGGCAAACGACGCTTCATCCCGGCGCGGGTATGCGTCCCTGTCCGGCAAAATGCAAACCCTGCGGCCCGATTGCGGATGCGTAACCTCCACGTAACGGTCATGTCCCGGCGATCGGCAGCCTCAGCTCGTTCCGCGCCTGCATGTACCGCCACCACCGCTGGGCGCCGGCGCGGAACGGTTCGATCTCGCTTCTCGCAGCGCCGAGTTCCGACAGCCCCTGCACGGCCGTCCGCAGCGCGACGGTGCGCAGGTCGACCGGCTTGCCCGTCAGCCGGCGGTAGGTCGCGACGATCCGCTCCGTCAGGTCGCCCGAGGTGAGGTTCGAGTATGTGAACTCGCGGCTCCGCGGCCCTATGCCGGCGTCGGCGAAGTCGTACACTCCATTGAGCACGCCGCGCCTGTGGTCGAATGCCATGTTCCAGCCGTGCCCGTCGAAATAGCCGAAGGTCGGTTCCTCTGCCGGCAGGCGTTCGTAGGCCTCGAAGGCCTTGGCGGCAAACTCGAGCATCTCGGCCGGCAAGCGCATGCTCAACCGCGGCAGAACCTGCGCCGCCCCCGGCCACTCCGGCTTGGGCGGCACACCGATCGCTGCCGCCTCGGTCGCAGGGATCGCGTGCAGCGCGGCGTAGAATCCGCCCAGGGCCTCCCCCATCGCCTGCTTGCGTGCCGGGCTCAGCGCCTCGTACTCGTCCGGCTCGATGCTTCGCCCGGGGATCATCTCGTGCTCCGAAAACAAGATCGGAGATTCGTGCAGCCGCATCTTCGGCACTCTGAGCGGCACCCGTGGCCCGATCAGCGTCAGGATTCGGGCCTCGAGCCTCAGCCGCCCTGCCGCCTCCGGCCCCTTGGGGAACTTGAACAGGGTTCCCCCCGCCTCGATAGCGTCGCTGTCCCAGCCGCGCGCATGCAGCCTCGCCGTCGCCCCGGCAAGATCGGGCCGCACTTCCGCGATGGCTTCCCGGTAGAGCCGCGCGATCTCGCTCACGGCGCGCGATGCGCAAGCCAGGGCATCTGCGTTGCGAACTTTCCGCCCGACACGTCCACCATCGTGCCGGTGATGTAGCCGGCAAGGTCGGATGCGAGAAAGCAGATGAGGTTGGCAATGTCGCGCGGTTCGCCCCAGCGTCGGATGCTGAGGGTGTCGAGCAGTCTCTCCTGCTCGGCCTTGTCGCGATCGGCGAAATGATTCATTTCCGTCGGCACCATTCCGGGAGCATAGCAGTTGACGGTGATGCCGTATGGCCCCAGTTCGCTCGCCAGCACACGGGTCAGGCTCTCGACGCCCGACTTGGAGGCGGCGTAGGCGGCTCCCCCGATCGAGGGAATGATCGCCGCGAACGACGCCGCATTGAGGATCCGTCCCCACCTTTGCCGCTGCATCGCCGGGATCACCGCCCGGCACATGCGCATGGTGCCCGAGAGATTCACATCGAGGCTGTCGAGCCAGGCCTGCTCGTCGAGCTCGGCGACGCGCCCGCCCTTGGCCACCCCGGCATTGTTGACGAGGATATCGATCCGGCCGAACGCCGCCTCGACCTCGGCCGCAACGGCCTTGCATTCGGCGTCCTTGCGGATGTCGCACCTGAGCTGTCCCCCGGCCCAGCCCCGGTCCTCCCACTCGGCGGTCACATCCTTGAGCAGCTCGGGCCGGATATCGCTGACGATCACCTTCGCCCCTTCGGCCGCCAGCGTCCGCGCGATTTCGCGCCCGATGCCGCGACCCGCTCCGGTGACGATCGCTACCTTGTCCCTGATATCGATTTCCATCAGACCACCGCGCTCGGCAGCGGCTCGCCGGCAAAATGCGCGTCGAGATTGGCCACCAGCAGGGCGCCCATCTTGTTGCGCGTCTGGTGCGTCGCGCTGCCCTGGTGCGGCGAGAGCACCACATTGTCGAGGGTGAATAGCGCCTCTGGCACATGTGGCTCTCTCTCGAACACGTCGAGCGCCGCTCCTCCGAGCCGCCCCGATTGGAGCATTTCCACCATCGCCGTTTCGTCGATCAGGGAACCTCGCGCCATATTGACCAGGTACCCCTCCGGCCCAAGCGCCTCGAGCACGGCGCGGCTCACGATCTTGTCGGTTCCCTTGCCGCCCGGCGCGATCACCACGAGCCAGTCGACGTCGCGCGCCATCTCGTTCAGGTCCGCGTAGTACACGAACGGCTCGTCCGGCTGCTTGTGCCGCCCGTGATAGACCACGCGCATGCGCATCGCCTGCGCCCGCGCGGCGATCTCCTTGCCGATCCGCCCGAGCCCCAGGATGCCGACTGTCTTGCCGTTGAGCTCGGCCAGCAGCGGAAAGCTCCCCTGCGCCCAGCGGCCCTGCCGCACATATTGGTCCGCCTGCGGAATGCGCCGTGCCAGCGCGATCATCAGCCCGATCGTGATTTCGGCTACCGCATCGTTGAGCACGTTCGGCGTGTTCGTCACCCTTATGTTGCGCGCTTTGGCGGCAGCCGTATCGATCGTGTCGTAGCCCACCCCGAAATTGGCGATGATCTCGAGCCTGGGAAGCTTGTCCATCAGGTCCGGGCCGACGCTGCCTCCGGCGATGCCGCGCACGCGTTCCCGCAGCCCGGCAAGCAGTGAGTCCCGGTCGGCCGCCTCGTGCAGCTTGTGGACGGTGTACCTCTCGGCAAGGGCCGCTTCGCACGAGGCGAGCAGCTTGTGGGTCTGCAGAATCTCGACGGGCATTGCGCGTTTCCTCTCCGCGCCCCTCTTAGCGGCTTGCCGAACGGCCCGCAAATATGCAGCAATGTGCGGGCAGTGGGACGCCGCAATTCGCGCTGGGGGTAATGCCGGCAGCTCTTCCGTTCGACGAAATGACCAATGCGGATGGCTCGATCCGCGAACCCTATCTGGTCCTCGATCAGTGGCTGAAGGAGCAGCCGCCCGAGGCCATGAGCGTGATGGCCGCCGATGCCGAGGCGATCTTCCGCCGCCTGGGCATCACCTTCGCCGTTTACGGCTCCAACGAGGGCACTGAAAAGCTCATCCCGTTCGACATCATTCCGCGCATCATTTCGGCGGCGGAATGGCGTCGGCTGAGCCGGGCCATCGAGCAGCGCGTGCGCGCCCTCAATGCCTTCCTGCACGACATCTACCACCGCCAGGAAATTCTCCGGGCCGGCCGCATCCCCGAAGCGCTCATCCTCAACAATTCCGCCTTCTGCCCGCCGATGCGCGGGCTCGATCCGGCGCGCGGCGTGTACGCCCATATCATCGGGGTCGACATCGTCCGCGTCGGCGCCGACGATTGGTATGTGCTCGAAGACAACCTGCGCACCCCCTCGGGCGTGAGCTACATGCTTGAGGACCGTGAGGCGATGCTGCAGCTCGCCCCCGACCTTTTCTCCCGCCTCAAGGTCGCGCCCGTCGAGACCTATCCCGAGAATCTCCGCCGCACGCTCGAATCGGTTGCGCCCGCCGGCGCGGGAGCCTCGCCCACCCTGGCCGTCCTCACTCCCGGCATCTACAATTCGGCCTACTTCGAACATTCCTTTCTCGCCGACCAGATGGGCGCCGAACTCTGCGAGGGCCAGGATCTGTTCGTCGAGGATCATCGCGTGTTCATGCGCACCACGAGGGGTCCCCGGCAGGTCGATGTCATCTACCGCCGCATCGACGATGACTTCCTCGATCCGCTCGCCTTCAGGCCCGATTCGATGCTGGGAGTGCCCGGCCTGTTCGATGCCTATCGCTCCGGCAGCGTCACCCTGGTCAACGCCCCTGGCACCGGCATCGCCGACGACAAGGCGGTTTACACCTACGTCCCCGAAATCATCGAGTTCTACCTGGGCGAGAAGCCGCTCCTCAAGAATGTGCCGACCTACAACTGCGCCAGGCCGGACGATCGCGCCTATGTGCTCGAGCACATCCATGAGCTCGTGGTGAAGGAAGTTCACGGCTCGGGCGGCTACGGAATGCTCGTCGGCCCCACCTCGACGCGGGAGGAGCACGATCTCTTCCGCGCCCGGATCGTCGAGCGGCCCGACAACTACATCGTCCAGCCGACCCTGGCGCTCTCGACCTGTCCGACCTATGTCGCCTCCGGCGTCGCCCCCCGCCATGTCGATCTTCGCCCCTATGTCCTCGTCGGCGACCAGATCCGTATCACCCCCGGCGGCCTCACCCGCGTCGCTCTCAAACAGGGCTCCCTGGTCGTCAACTCCAGCCAGGGTGGCGGCACCAAGGATACCTGGGTGCTGGAGGACTAGATGCTGGGCCGCACCGCGCAGAACCTGTTCTGGCTGTCCCGTTACGTCGAACGCGCCGAGAACATGGCGCGCCTGCTCGAGGTCGGCTACCGCATGAGCCTCACCTCGCGCCGCGAAGGCGGCGCCAGCGAGCATCTGGTGTCGATGCTGCAGGCCGCCGAGATGGAGGAGGACTTCAACCTCAAGCACAAGGTGGCCGACGTGGCCTCGGTCAGCCAGTTCATGCTGTTCGACGAGTCCAACCCCAGTTCGGTCCGCTCCTGCCTGCTCGCCGCCCGCACCAATGCCCGCTCGGTTCGCACCGCGCTCACCACCGACATGTGGGAGAGCCTCAACAGCGCCTGGCTCGAATTCGCCGCCCTCGATCCGCGCGAGGTCACCGGCAGCCGGCTGTTCGAACTGCTGCAATGGGTGCGTCTGGTCTCGCACCGCTACCGCGGCGCCCTGCTGTCCACCTTCCTGCGCGACGAAGGCTATGCCTTCAGCCAGATCGGCAACTTCGTCGAGCGCGCTGACAATACGGCGCGCATCCTCGACATGAAGTACTACGTTCTTCTGCCCCGCAGCGACCTGATCGGGGGCGGCGTCGACATCCAGCAGTGGACTCTCATTCTTCGCGCCGCCTCCGCCCACCGCAGCTATCGGCACGTCTATCACGACCGCTACCGCGCCTGGAACATCGCCGACTATCTGATCCTTCGCCCCGAAATGCCGCGCTCGCTCTATTTCTGCCTCGGCTGGATCAACCGCACCCTCGACATGCTCGAGGCCATCTATGGCGGCCGGAGCGAGGGCCACGCGGCGGCGGCCGAGGTCACAGCCATGCTCGAAGGCAATTCGATGGACCGCATCTTCGCGGCCGGGCTGCACGAATTCCTCAACGATTTCATCGCCCGCAACAACCGCATCACCGAAGCCGTCGCCCGGAGCTACAATTTCTACTGAGGGCGCCGCGCGCCCGGCCCGTGCGCCCGCCCCGCCCGCG
>DASZSH010000067.1:0-2725 GCA_035548755.1 Devosia sp. | reverse complement strand
TCGATCGATGACGGCCAGACGCGCGAGGGCATGTATTGCTTCGGCACGCCGGTGCGCGATTCCTCGAACCAGGTGGTGGCGGGCGTGGCGGTGAGCCTGCTCGCGACCCGCGTCGACGAGCACACCACGGAGCTCGCGGCCGAAAGCATCCAGACCATCGCCCACCAGCTCTCGATGCGCCTCGGCGCCGACATGAAGAAGCTGCAGGCGTGATCGCTTGTCTTTCCTCTCCCCCTTGGGGAAGAGGGTAGAGTGAGGGGGCTCTTTCAGGAAAGAGCGCCGCGAGCGTCACCCCCTCGCCTTGATCCTCTCCCCCAAGGGGGAGAGGAATCTATTGATCACCGCCGCAGATTCGTCTCCGCCAGTTCGACCACCTGGTCGCCGCGGCCGTTGATGATGGCCTTCAGCATGAAGAGGCTGAAGCCGCGCGCCTGCTCGAGCTGGATCTTGGGCGGGATGACGAGCTCCTGCCGTGCGGTCGTGACATCGACCAGGGCGGGGCCGTCATGGGCGAAGGCCTTGCGCAGCGCGCCCTCGATCTGCTCCGGCCGTTCGACCCGGATCCCCAGAATGCCCATGGCTTCGGCCATGGCGGCGAAGTTCGGGTTCTTGAGGTCGGTGCCGGAATCGAGGAAGCCCGCCGTCTTCATCTCCATCTCGACGAAGCTGAGCGCGCCGTTGTCATAGAGGACGATCTTGACCGGCAGGCCGAGCTGGGTGAGCGAGAGGAAATCGCCCATCAGCATGGTGAAGCCACCGTCGCCCGAGAGCGAGATCACCTGCCGCTTCGGGAAGGCCGCCTGGGCGCCGATCGCCTGCGGCAGGGCGTTCGCCATCGAGCCATGGTTGAACGAGCCGAGCAGGCGGCGCTTGCCGTTCATGGCGAGATAGCGCGCGGCCCAGACGGTGGGCGTGCCGACATCCGCGGTGAAGATCGCATCCTCGGGCGCGAGCTCGCTCACGAGGCGGGTCAGATGCTGCGGATGGATGCGCTTGTCGCTGGCCGGCGGCCGGGCGAGATCGTCGAGCCCGGCGCGGGCGGCGGCGTAGTGCTTGCGCGCCGCGGTCAGGAAGCTGCCGTCCTTGCCGCGCTTGAGACGCGGAAGCAGCGCCTGGATCGTGCTCTTCACGTCGCCGACGAGGGCGAGGTCGAGCGGCGTGCGCCGCCCCAGCGCCTCCGACCTGATGTCGATCTGCGCCACCTTGGCCCGGGTGGGATAGAAGGGCCGATAGGGAAAATCGGTGCCCAGCATCAGGAGCGTGTCGCAGGAGAGCATCGCGTGATAGCCGGAGCTGAAGCCGATGAAGCCGGTCATGCCGACATCGAAGGGGTTCTCCCATTCGACATGCTCCTTGCCGCGCAGCGGATGCACCACGGGCGCCTGCAGCGCGTCGGCCAGCGCCACGACCTCGTCATGCGCCCCGGCGCAGCCGGCGCCGCAGAGCAGCGTCACCGCGTCGGAACCGTTCAGGAGCTGGGCCAGGCGATCGAGCTCGGCTTCGCTCGGCGTCACCTGCGGGGCGGCGGGCAACGCCCAGCTTGTCCCGGCCTCGGCCGGCGCCGGCTTCAGCGCGACGTCACCCGGCAGGACGATGACGGCCACGCCCCGCTTCTGCACGGCGGTACGGAGTGCCGTCTGCAGCACCCGCGGCATCTGCTCGGGGCTCGAGACCAACTCGACATAGTGGCTGCATTCCTTGAACAGCGCCTGCGGATGGGTCTCCTGGAAATAGTCGAGCCCGATCTCGGAGGAGGGGATGTGGGCCGCGATCGCCAGCACCGGCACCTGGTTGCGGTGGCAGTCATAGAGGCCGTTGATCAGATGGAGGTTGCCGGGCCCGCAGCTGCCGGCGCAGACGGCGAGCCGCCCCGTGACCGCGGCCTCGGCACCCGCGGCGAAGGCCGCCACCTCTTCGTGCCGCACATGCATCCATTCGATCTTGCCGAGCCGCCGCAGGCTGTCATTGAGCCCGTTCAGGCTGTCGCCCGTGACACCCCAGATGCGCGTGACGCCGGCATTGGCCAGCGTCGCAGCGAGGAGATCGGCGTTGGTCATCTTGGCCATGACAGGGATTCCTTCGAAGGAGATGCGAAGCGGTCCGGTGCGGAAAGAGAGCCGGGACCGGGCGCGGGGGCGATAGGAGGATCGGCGCGCATTCGGAACGAAGTGCCGGTCATCTCATCACAATGCCGGCCCCGACCGCGCCTGAATTGCGCGTCAGGTTGGGTCGGCCACAGATTTCGTTCGATTGGGCAGCCTTGCCTCGTTGCCCGGAAAGCAGGCAGGGCACCGACGGTTTTCTCCGTCATGCCGGCTCTATGCCGGCATCCATGAACGCTGCATCCCGCCCGAATAGGCTCGATGGGTGTTCATGGATCCCGCCTTCGCGGGGATGACGAGAGAGTGAATGCGTCCGTCCTGGAGGCGGGGCCAAGAAGAAGGCAGGTTCAGTCGTAACCGTCTTCGAGCGGATAATCCGAGAGCAGCAGCGGCCCCTCGGCGGTGATCCAGACCGGCTGCTCGAGCTTCACGCCCTCGGGGCCGCCGACGGCGCCGACATAGCTCTCGCAGCAGACCACCAAGTTCTCCTCGAACAGCCCGTCATAGGCGCCCCATTCCTCGTCCTCGGGATACCAGATCAGCGGGTATTCGACATTGAGCCCGCAGCCATGGGCCACGTCGGCATAGCGGTTGGGGTGGTAGATCTCGGGCAATGCATAGGC
>DASZSH010000066.1:0-5261 GCA_035548755.1 Devosia sp. | reverse complement strand
CTCTGCCGGCTGCTGCCGGCGCGGCGCGATTTCATGCAGACGATGACGGCCGAGGAGCGCGCGATCATGCAGGCCCATGTCGGCTACTGGACCAATCAGGCGGCAGCCGGCAAGGCCCTGCTGTTCGGCCCGGTCGCCGATCCGGCGGGCGGCTACGGGATCGGCGTGATCCGCGTGGCCAATATGGGCGAGATGGAGGCCCTGCGCGACGCCGACCCGGCGATGCGTGCGGGGGTGGGGTTCAGATACGAGGTTCTGCCGATGCCGCAAGTGGTTCTGGGGGGAGCCCCGCCCGGGTAAAAGATTTCGCCCAGGCCGTCATCGGCGCCTTCGCAGACGTCTTTCACAGAAATCTCCGAGACTTAGGCGGTCCGGACAAGACAAGGCCGCCGACAAGCTCGCCTTTGCCTGCCGTCCGTCGGGCCAGATAACGCGTGCAAGTCGCATTCGCGCCACAATCGATTCGGCACAGTAGCCCGGCCGGCCCCTCCTCCCGACTGTCGCGGAGCACGGGGCGGCGCGTGCGAGTGCGGGGCGTGTCATGACCGGTTCGAAGCGACAAAGACCGAAGGCTTCGATGGCCAGCAGAGCCCCAGGCCGCGCGGACCCCGAACTGGCCCTGCTGCTGGCCCGCCAGACAATCACGCGATGGCAGTTCGCGGTCACGCAGCTGCGCACCCACCGCAAGACGCCCGCATCGGAGGAGGCCGACGCCATCGAGATCAACCTCGGCCTGGCGCAGCTGCAGGCGATGGGCGAACGCCTGCGCCCTCTGCTCAGATCCCGCGACATGGCGCGCCGCTTTGAAAGCGAGGAACTGATGGTTCGCGTCGATGCTCTGAGCACGGAGCTGCTGGCGCGTCGCGCCCACCAGCCCAACCCGCTCGAGGCGCCCCCTCCCCGCTCGGCGGCGGAGGTCGAAGACCGCCTGCGCGCCACTTTCGGGCTCAAGGCGGCCGAGTAGCCGGGCTGGGAATGATGGGCTCGCGCCGCGCGCGGCACGTAGAGCCCAATGGTGCGGTCGAGAAGACTCGAACTTCCACGCCTTGCGGCACAGCGACCTCAACGCTGCGCGTCTACCAATTCCGCCACGACCGCACGCCATGGGAGATGTCCGCCCTGGGGCGAGACGAGGCTCGCGTGTAGCAAACGATTCCGGCTGCCACAAGCGGGAAGATGACGTCCGCGGCGGCGCCGGAAAGGGCAGCCGATCAGGCGGGTTTGCGGATCTTTTCCTTGACCTCGACGGTCAGCCGCCCATCTTCGACCCGCACTTCGCCATGTGCGATGAGCGTGTTGTTGGCGTAGATCTTGAGCGGGTCGTGCTCGGTGGCGTTGAGCTCGATGATGGCCCCTCGCCCCATGCGCAGCAGGTGGTGAACGGGCATGGTGGTGGCGCCCAGTTCGACTGCGATATCGACTTCAATCTGATCCAGCGTATTCATATATTGACCCGGTGCGCCCCCGCTGACTCATGCGGGAGGTGAGGCTTGAGCATCGACCGGCGATGATTACCGAAACGTTAAGCTGCGTGGGCCCCGCGAAACTGCGGCGGGAAGACGGGGCGCCGGCCGAGTGGCGCATCGCGGAGTCCGCCGTCGACTATCCGGAGGCGCTCGAAACGATGGCCGAGAGAGCCAGGGCGATCGCGGCGGGCACGGCGGGAGAGCTCGTCTGGCTGGTCGAACATCCGCCGCTCTATACGGCCGGCACATCGGCCAAGCCCGCCGATCTGCTGCAGCCCGACCGGTTTCCGGTGTACGCGACCGGCCGCGGCGGGGAATACACCTATCACGGGCCTGGACAGCGGGTGGCGTATCTGATGCTCGATCTGCGTCAACGCGGCCGCGACGTGCGCTGCCTGGTGCAGGGCCTGGAAGACTGGATCATCGACACGCTGGCCGCTTTCAATGTCACCGGCGAGCGGCGGGAGGGACGGATCGGCGTTTGGGTGCGGACGCCCGGTAGGCCCGGTGGCGAGAGCAAGATCGCGGCCATCGGGGTGCGTGTCAGCAAGTGGGTGACCACGCACGGCATAGCCCTCAACGTCATGCCGGACCTCAGCCATTTCGGCGGAATCGTGCCCTGCGGGATTGCGGACCGCGGCGTCACGAGCCTTGAGGAACTGGGGCTCACGGCCTCCATGACGGACGTGGATATGGCGCTGCGGAGGGCGTTCGAGCGCCGCTTCGGGCCGACGGCGCGGCTCCCCGAAGGCCTTGTCACGGCGGCCTAGGACCATCATCTTACGGACGGGCCCTGCAGCCGATGCGGGGCGCTCGGGGAACCGGCCATGACCTCCGACGATCTCAAGCGCATCTTCCTGGGACCCACGCTGTTCCGGCTCGACACGATCCTGTCGCCCCGGCTGGTTCCGGTCCTTTACGTGACGGGCCTGGCGACGCTGCTGCTATGGGCCGTCTCGCATCTGTTCGACACGTTCGGGCGCAATTTCGGCGACGGGCTGTGGGGACTGCTCGAAATCGTGGTTTACGGCACGTTCGGGCTGGTCGTGCTGCGGGTCGTCTCGGAGGCGCTGCTGGTGTGGTTCAAGGTCAACGAGGTGGCCACGGACTCGGTGAGCCGGACGCGGATTTCCTCGAGCCTGCTCGAAGAGGTGCGCGACGCCATCCACGACATCGCCGACGAGGACGACGACAGCGACCTCATAACGCCTGCCACCGTGCCGGCGCCGGATGTGGAGCTGGCGCGGCCCCCTGGACCGCGCCGGACCGCGCGGCGGTCGCCGACGCCGAAGATGTAGTCAGGCCTTTCTGCGGCGCGCCAGAACGTTGTCGAGGGCGAAGGCTCCAGGCCCGGCGAAGACCAGATAGAGGAAGGTGAAGCAGAAAAGCACCGCGGCCTCGCCGCCATTGGTGGCGGGGAAGATGTTGCCCGAGCGGCCCACATGCATCCACCAGAAGATCACCGCCGTCTCGCCGGCGACGAGGAAGGCGACCGGACGGGTCAGCAAGCCCAGGACAAGGGCAAGGCCGCCGATCAGTTCGATCAGGCCGCCGACCAGGAACACGGCCTGCATCGAAGGCGGCATGCCATCGGGGGCGGCCGCACCGCCGTTCGCGGGAGGGACGCTGGCGGCCATGCTCGAGGCGGCTTCGGCGAGGCCGCTCGCCGCCGAGCTGGCCGAATCGATGGCGCTGGCGATCGCGGAACTGGCGGCGTCGACGCCCTGCTCAAGAGCGGCGGCGCCGCGGCGAAGGAGCCCGCCCGCGGGGCCGGAGGGACCGCCAAAGCGAGCCTGAGGCGGGAAATGGAACAGCTTCATGGTGCCGTGCTCCATGTAAACGAGCGCGGTCACGATGCGGAGGATCGAGAGCATCCAGGGCGCGTAGCGGGCCAGGGTGGCATTCATCGGGTCACCTCGCTGTCGGCCCCAATCTGCTAGCCGAGCACGCCGGCGCGGACCAGCGCTCCAGCACAGAATTGAGCTTTCGTGATCGCAGGACGTCCGCGATGACGCCCGGCCGTGCCGGCCGCCGGCCCCGGACCCGCACCCCTGCCCTGCGCCGGGCTCAGGGGTCGATTCATTGCTTTTCCGGGGGGTTGCGCTATACCCCGCGCCTCAATGACCCAAGCCCCGAAAATCGGCCTTGTCAGTCTCGGCTGCCCCAAGGCCCTCGTCGACTCCGAACGCATCCTCACCACCCTGCGCGCGCAGGGGTATGAATTTTCGCGCGACTATGCCGGCTCGGACGTTGTCATCGTCAACACCTGCGGCTTCCTCGACAGCGCCAAAGCCGAGAGCCTCGAGGCGATCGGCGAGGCGCTTAACGAGAACGGCAAGGTGATCGTCACCGGGTGCCTTGGGGTCGAAGAGAAGCTGATCCGCGACACGCACCCCAATGTGCTCGCGGTCACCGGGCCGCATCAATACGAGGCGGTGGTTTCGGCGGTGCATGATCATCTGCCGCCCGTGCCGAACAAGTATGTCGATCTGGTGCCGGAAGCGGGCCTCAGACTGACTCCGCGGCACTACGCCTATCTCAAGATTTCCGAAGGCTGCAACAACCGCTGCTCGTTCTGCATCATCCCGCAGATACGCGGCGATCTCAGCTCGCGGCCGCTGGCTTCGGTGCTCTACGAAGCCGAGCGGCTGGTGGCATCGGGCGTCAAGGAGATCATGGTGATCTCGCAGGACACCTCGGCTTACGGCGTCGATCTCAAATACGCCCCGAGCAAGTTTCACGGACGCGAGGTGGCCGCAAGGTTCCAGACGCTGTGCGAAGAAATGGGCAAGCTCGACGTGTGGACGCGGCTCCACTACGTCTATCCCTATCCGCATGTGGACGAGGTGATCCCGCTGATGGCCGAGGGCCGGATCCTTCCGTACCTGGATGTTCCCTTCCAGCATGCCTCCCCCTCGGTGCTGAAGGCGATGCGCCGGCCGGCCAACCAGGTGAAGACGCTCGAGCGCATCAAGGCCTGGCGGGCGATCTGTCCCGATCTGACGATCCGCTCGAACTTCATCGTGGGCTTCCCCGGCGAGACCGAGGAGGACTTCGAGTTCCTGCTCGACTGGATCGAAGAAGCCGAAATCGACCGGGCCGGCTGCTTCAAATACGAGGCGGTGAGCGGGGCCCCGGCGAACAGCCTTGAGGGCGCGGTGCCCGAAGAGATCAAGGAGGAGCGCTTCGCCCGGCTGATGGAAGTGGCTCAGGACGTTTCGGCCGCCCAGCTCGCCAAGAAGGTCGGGCGCACCATCGAGGTGCTGGTCGACGACGTGAAGCCGGCCGAAGGCCGCGCGATCGCCCGTAGCAAGTGGGACGCTCCCGACATCGACGGCCAGGTGATCATCGAGGATGCCCTGGGCGTCAAGCCGGGCGACAGGATCATGGTCACGGTGACCGGTTCGGACGAATACGACCTGTTCGCCGAGCCAGTCCGCGCTCACGCCGAACCGGCCCTCGCCTGACGGGGGCGGCCGGCGACCCGGTCAGTTGGCGGGAGCGGCGCTCGCCGAGGGCACCGGCGCGTTCGCAGGCTTGACGAGGCCAAGGGCGATGGCGCTTTCGGCCGTATCGAGAATCGCTGTGCGCGCATCGATATATCGGTGGCCGAGCAGCGCCTCGCCCTTTGAGCCGTCGAAGACCTTCTCGTTACCGATATCGTTGATGATCTGACGGATCGGGCCGCCAAAATAGGCCATCACGTGCATGAGCCAGTCGGGGACGGTCCGGCTCGTCACCTTGTGGGCGGGATAGGCGGCGCGGACAATTTCGGCGACCTTGGGGAATGGCGTG